>CAYYHT010000149.1:0-313 GCA_964471355.1 uncultured Enterobacteriaceae bacterium | reverse complement strand
GATGTGGCGGAAGTGGAGTCGGCCCTGCGCGAGGTGTGCCCCGATGTCATCGCGCTCGAGACGGGTCCGGGTGCCTATCTGGTGGACGAATGACATCGTTCGTCGCCCCAGGAAAGCTCGTCCTGGCGGGCGAATACGCTGTCTTGGACGGAGCCGCGGCCATCTGCGTGGCCGTCGACCGCGGAGTCCGGTGCGAGGTCGGGCCCAGCGACCGGCTCGCCTGGGACACACCCGGCGACGACCGATTCGTGCGTGTGGCGCTTCGGGGAGCGCCAGCAGCCCACTACCGATTCAGCGCATCGAACCCCGCCCA
>CAYYHT010000148.1:0-12728 GCA_964471355.1 uncultured Enterobacteriaceae bacterium | reverse complement strand
AGGCCACGGCGGCCCACTCAGCGCCGACAAGGTCAGAGGCTACCTGGCCACGGTGAGCTGTCCCTAGGCCGGCAGGACGTCGCCTTCGGGTCCCCACTTTCCAAACGCCTTGACCAGCAACTGCTGATGCAGAGCGTGGCTGCCACGGTGCACGACCATGCGCCCTTGCAGCGGAGCGCCGATCAGAGCCAAGTCACCGATGGCGTCCAGCAGCTTGTGCCGCACGCATTCGTCAGGCTGACGCAGCCCCCCAGGATTCAGCGCGCTGCCATCGGGTCGCAGCACGACCGTGTTCTCGAGGCTCGCCCCCGCTCCCCGGCCCTGTTGGCGCAGCCTGGCGATGTCTCTCTGGAGGGCGAAGGTCCGCGCCCACGCCACATCGGTGGCAAAGGCCTGTTGGCCCAACACGACCTCGGCCCCCCCGCGCAATGTCGGGCCAAAGTCGACGGTGACGGCGACTTCGCACTGGTCGGCGGGGCGCAGCTCGGCCCAGGACGCACCGTCTTCGACGCGCACGACTTCGGTCACCACCAGCGGCTCGGTCTCGGGGCCGCGCTTGGTTCCGGCCTCGTCGAGCCCACTGGTCCACGGCAGCGCTGAGCCATCGAGCACGGGAACTTCAGGGCCGAAGACCGTGATGCGTGCGTCGGTGATGCCACGGGCGTACAGCGCCGCGAGCAGGTGCTCGACCATGCCCAACGCTACCCGCCCGTGCTTCAGCACTGTCATGCCCGCCATAGGCGCCACATGGGCCAGCCTGGCTTGCACCTGTCGGCCGCTTGGGGTCTGAAATACGAACCCCGTGCCGAACTCGGCTGGGGCCACCAGAGCGGTGCAGGGGTTGCCGGTGTGGACGCCGATGCCCTGCCTGGTGAACGCCGTCGCCAGCGTCTGTCGAATCACGCGCCAGCCACAATCGCGAGCACGATGACACCGACGTAGAGCATGACATAGCAGAAGACCAGGAACGCCACGAAGACCCCCCAGAGTGCTGCGATCAGTCCCGACCAGAACCCAACGTTGGCGTATGCGAGCGCCTCGCCCTCGGGGTCTTGGTCGAGAACACTCCTGCCCATGATCGCAGCGACCGTTCCGAGCACGGTGCCTGCCATGATGGCGAAGATGCTGAAGCAGCAGGCCAACATGTTCATGGTCAACGCCAGAATGCCCAGAATAGCGGCGGTGCGGGCGGGACTGTCGAGGTCGCCACCGTGCCTGTCCAAGCTACGGGAGGGACCGGAATCAGCGGGAGGGGCGAACTCGTCCATGGGAGGGCCTTAAGCCATCTGGACGCGGAGCACCGCAACACGCGATCGCGGGTTAGAATGCGGCACCCTCCCCCTCGTCCTTCCTCTCTCTCTCACCCTCGGCACTCCATGCGCGTCTTTGGAATCGACCCCGGCTCGACGGTCACCGGATTTGGCATCGTCGAATCCAATCGCGGCCGCGTGCGTCTGGTGCACGCAGGCTGCGTCAAGACCACCCCAAAGACCCCGATGGGCGAGCGATTGAGCATCATCCACGCCGCCCTATCCGAGGCACTGGCGGCCTACCCAGTCGACGAGGTCGCCATCGAGGCCATCTTCAGGCACAAGTCCTCCGAGAGCGCACTTCGCCTGGGACAGGCGCGCGGCGTCGCCTTGTTGGCCGCCACACAACACGGCTACGAGCCTTTCGAGTACAACCCGAGCACCGTCAAGAGCACCGTAGGTGCCCACGGAAAGGCCGATAAACACGCCATCGCCAAGATGGTCAAGCTGCTGCTCGGTGTCGATGTTCCCGGTCCGTCCGACGTCACCGATGCGCTGGCCATCGCGATTACGCATTGCAGTCACAGCCGCACAGCCCACCTCAGGAGAGCCCACAAGTGATCGCCATGCTCAAAGGCAAGCTCAAGGCTCATACCGGCAATCGAGGCATCCTCGATGTGCGAGACGTGGGCTACGAAATATTCGCGCCAACCCGCACTCTCGAAGTCTGGGCCCGCGCTGAAGACCCCGTCGAAGCCTATATTTCGACCCAAGTGCGCGAAGATTCCATCACGCTCTACGCGTTCTCGAGCGACACCGATCGCCAGGGATTTACGGTCCTGCTCACGGTGAGCGGAGTCGGGCCCAAGCTGGGCCTAGCCTGCCTCGATGCGGTGCCCATCGACCAGCTGCGCCGCGCGGTCGAGACCGAAGACATTCCCGCACTGCAGCGCATCAACGGCATTGGCAAGCGCACAGCCCAGCGACTCGCACTCGAGCTCAAGGGCAAGCTCCCCGCCGTCTTCAACCCGCTCGATCACAGCGACGAGCTGCAGCAGCAGCACACCCCTCGACCGGACGCGAACACGTTGGTCATGGCGTTGTCTCGACTCGGGTACAGCAAGACCGAAATCGACATGGTGCAGCGCGAACTGCCTGGCACAGGGGTCGAGGCAGACGACCCGATCAGCGACCGCCTCAAAGCGGCGCTTCGCATCCTCTACACTCGACGATAGGCCCGCATGAGCGAATTCGACCCACACGACCAGACGCCGAATCCCAACCCGGCCCTGCGCCCACAGACCCTCTTCGAGTTCGTGGGACAGCCCCGCATCGTCGAGAACCTGGGCATTTATATCAAGGCCGCCAAGAAGCGCGGCCAGGCACTCGACCATGTGCTGTTGTCGGGTCCTCCCGGCTTGGGCAAGACCAGTCTGGCCTACATCGTCGCCGAAGAAATGGGGGTGCAGTGCCGCACGGCGAGCGGTCCGACCCTCGACCACAAGGGCGACCTGTCAGCCATCCTGTCCCAGCTCGAAGAGGGCGATGTGCTGTTCATCGACGAAATCCACCGCTTGAGCCGTGCCGTCGAAGAGATTCTGTACCCAGCAATGGAGGACTTCGAGGTCGACATTGTGCTGGGAACCGGCCCCGGCGCCAACTCCATCAAGATTCCGCTTCAGCAGTTCACCCTGGTCGGCGCCACCACGCGTTCGGGTCTGTTGACTGCCCCTCTGCGCAGCCGCTTCGGCATCACCGCCACCTTCGACTTCTACAGCGCGCCAGAGCTCGAGAAGATTCTCAAGAGCTCGGCCAAGCAGCTCGACGTCGTGCTGACCCCCGACGGCGCCAAAGAGCTGGCCCGCCGATCCCGTGGCACTCCCCGAGTCGCCAACCGCCTGCTTCGCCGCGTCCGCGACTTCGCCGACGTGGACGGAGATGGCACTGTCGACGCCGAGATCACCCGGACCGCCCTTGAGCGACTCGAGGTCGACCATGCGGGCCTCACCAAGATGGACCGCCGCATTCTCGAGACCATCGAGCTGAAGTTCACCGGTGGACCCGTCGGCCTCGACACCCTCGCTGCCGCCATCGGCGAGAGCAAGGACACCATCGAGGACACCCACGAGCCCTTCCTGCTGCAGCAGGGCTTTCTGCAGCGAACTCCCCGGGGCCGCATTGTCACTCCACGCGGCCGCGCCCACATGGGCCTTCCCGACACTGGCAACGGGAACTCCGGCCAGCAGGCACTGCTATGAGCTTGTTGTTGCTCGTCTTGGCCTGTGGCAGCCACCAGTTTCCGACTGCGAACATCATGGTCGGCCAGACCTCGATGACGGTCGAGCTTGCGGCCGACCCCGAGCAGCGCAGCCTGGGGCTTATGCATCGCGATTCCATCCCTCAAAACGAGGGAATGCTGTTCTTGTACACTGAAGAGAGCAAGCGCAGTTTCTGGATGAAGAACACCCGCATTCCTCTGTCCATCGCGTTTGCCAACGAAGATGGCAAGATCATGCGCATCGCCGACATGACGCCGCTGGACCAGAATGCCACCAAGAGCCTGTACCCATCCAAGTACGCGCTCGAAGTGAATCGTGGCTGGTTTGCCGAGCACGGCATCGAGACCGGCATGCTCATCACCAACATCCCCGACGTAAAGATCAAGTAGGTCGGCTTCAGCCGGACTCGCCCCAGTCCACAAGCTGCCAGCCTCGATCCCGGGCGATCACAGCCAACTTCCGATCTGGATTGACCGCCACTGGATTGCCGACGGCCTCAAGGGCGGTCAGGTCACTCACCGAGTCGGTGTACAGCGTGCACTGCGCCAGATCGACTTCATGTGCCTGGGCCCAGTCGATCAGACGATCACCCTTGGCCGGACCATAGGCGCTGCTCTTGATGTGCCCCGTGAAGTGGCCCGCGTGCACCTCGAAGACCGTGGATAGGCACTCATCGAGGTCGAAGGCGAGCCGCGCTGCCTCCGCTGCATAGGGAGACGATGATGTGGCAACCACCAGCCGATCTCCCGCAGTGCGGTGGGCCGCCAACGCTGCGAGGGCCCCAGGGCGAACGCGGTGGGCGACATCTCGCGCGAACCAGTCGAGGGTGCGCTGGCGAACGACATCTTCGCTGGCCCCCTCGAGCTTGCGCACCGCCGACTTGTAGGCGTGGTCCAGATCGTGGTGCCCGATGCTGTATCGAAACAGCCACCACACACCCTTCAGAGCGTCTCGATAGGTCAGCCGACCGGCCTTGAGCTCGCTGCGAATCCAGAGCTTGCCGCTGTTCACGTCGACCAGGGTTCGGTCCAGGTCAAAGAAAGCGACGCTCACTTCTTGCCGCGTTTCTTCTTGGTCTTGTTTGAGGAGCGGCCGCGCACCTGACGAACCGGAGGCGGCGGACTGGTCTTGGCGCGCTCCTCGGGCCCGTACAGGCGGTCGAAGAAGGGCACCAGCCCCCTCATGCGGTGGTCGACCAGCGTCAGTGTTCGCCCGGAATCTGTGTGCAGCTGGACCGCGGCACCCAGTGTCGGCATGCGGGTATAGGCGACGATCTCGCCCCAGGTCAGCGCCACCGAACCCTCGAGGAAGCCACCGACAACACCCTGGACATAGAAGCCCATCACTTCAACCATCTCGAGGCCGAGTCGGGCCACACCCTCCCAATGTTCAGGTGCCACGCCCTTGAGGTTGTCGCGACAGCCACCGTCGGCGAGCTGAACCGACGCCCAGGGCGTGGAGTGCAGTGCCTTGGCCAGGTGCTTTCTGGTGACCGGCTGCTCGGCCACGCTACGGACTTCGTCGATGATGCGGGACAGCGCCCCCTCGGGCAGCTCGAGGGCCCAGACCAGCCGCTGCAGCAGGGCGAGCTCTTCGGT
The DNA here is from genome assembly GCA_964471355.1 of uncultured Enterobacteriaceae bacterium. Lineage (GTDB taxonomy): Bacteria > Myxococcota_A > UBA796 > UBA796 > CAYYHT01. The sequence continues at coordinate 7,601 of CAYYHT010000148.1, read as the reverse complement.
GTGCAGCTCGCCGTCTCGCCAAGCCATGCGCACGGCGAAACGAAGCCCCTTCCAGCGATCGGCGACCCCGGGCAATGCACTCGCGACTTGTTCCAGATCGAGCGGCCGGCTGCCCGCCTGATTGGCCCACAGCTCAAGCTCAGCGGGTGCCCTTCCCGGCAGCACCTTGGCCAGGAAACCAAGCTCAGCGGCATCAATATGTCCATCTGAGAACGCCACATGAGCCAGCAGAGCCAGCAATGCATCGTCTGCGGGGTCACCGGGAACGAGGGACTGTCGGGACGGGTCGTCCACTAGGTCCAGGTATTCGTCGACTCTTGCCATGAGTAATCCTAAGGTTCGGAGCATGAGCCACGCTACCGACATCCTCCGGGACTGGGACTGGTCCCATTCGCCCTCGCTTTCTGGCGTGGACTCCGGCCTGATCAACATCACGCATATGGTGCATGTCGATGGAACGGTCGCCGCCGTGCTCCAGCGACTGAACACCGACATCTTCGTTCCCCAAGTGCACGAGGACATTGAAGCGGTCACCTCGCACTTGCAGCAGCATGGCTTGACCACCCCCCGTCTGATGAGGACGCGCGACGGCTCGCTGTGGGCCACCGACCCCGATGGCGGGGTATGGCGTTGCCTGACACCGGTCGGCGACCGCACCATTGACAAGATTGCCGACCCAGCGGACGCAATCGCCGCCGGCGGTCTCGTGGCCCGGTTTCACGCGGCGGTGCGCGACCTGGACTGGGACTTTCGATCGGTCCGACCCGGGTCCCAAGACACCAAAAAGCACCTGCGGAACCTCACAGCCGCCACCGCAAAGCATCGAGGACACCGGCTGTACGACGAGGTGGCCCGGGTGGCCGATGAAGTGCATGCAGCCTGGCAGACATGGGAAGGCCCCACCGACTTGCCCCAACGGGTGATCCACGGCGACTTGAAGATCAGCAATGTGCGCTTCAGCGGGGCTCAGGCCACGGCGCTGATCGACCTGGACACGCTGGCCGTTTGCACACTGGACGTCGACCTGGGCGACGCCTTCCGCTCGTGGTGCAATCCAGCCACCGAGGAGGCACCGCAGTCGGTGTTCGATCTGGACCTATTCGCCGCGGGCATGCGCGGATACCGCTCACAGGCACGTGACGTCAGTGAAGACGAGTGGTCCGCCATCGTGCCGGGAATTGAGCGCATCAGCTTGAACCTGACTGCTCGATTTGCCGCCGACGCACTGCAAGAGAGCTACTTCGGGTGGAACGCCAAATACGGCGGCCGCGGCGAGCACAACCTGCTGCGAGCCAAGGGCCAATGGAGCCTGAATCGGAGTCTTCATGCAGCCCGGGCCAAAGCGGAGCGACTCGTCCGCGCGACCTGACTACCTGGGCGCGCCAAAAGACCGCACAAGGCGGAAGCCAAGCTCGGCAGAGACGGCATCTTGCAGGCGTCGATACCGTGCGGCCGGACGGCACTCGTTCGCGGTGCCACTCCAGGTACCACCGCGCGTTGACCGGTAGATCGGGCCTTCGGCCTGGGGACGAATACGCTTGACGTCAAGCAGCAGTTCTTTGACGTCGAGGTCGGTCTCAGAGAACGGCGTACGGCACCAGTCACGGGTATTTCCCGCCATGCCCTGCACGCCATAGACCGACTCGTCATCGGGAAACGCGTAGATATCTTTGTGGCTAGCGACATCGATGTGGCTTCGGCCGGTCGCGGCCCAAGTGGGGTCGAGAAATGGCCCCATGGGGTAGGCACGACCATCGACGCCACGTGCCGCTTTCTCCCACTCGAGCTCGTGAGGCAGGCGCCACATCAGGGACTCGCGCTCGGCCAGCCATGTGGCATAGGCCATCGAGGCGTGCCAGTTGACCATCAGCACCGGTTCTTCGGCGCCCTGCTCCTCGTCTTCCTCGGCGTTTTCGTCGTCGCCAATCGGGAGCCACCAGTTGCCATGCTGGTCCTGAACCATGCCCATGGCGGGGGCGAATGCGTTGGCCTCGTCTTCGCGCCGGTACTTGACCAAGCTGGACAGGAAGCGCACGTACTCGATGTTGGTGACCGGGTACTTCTGCATCACAAAGCCGTCGACCCAGACCTTTCCGCGAGGCGCGGCGTTCGGTGCTGCGGGGTCGCCGCCGAAAATGAACCACCCAGCGGGCACGTAGACTTCACTGGGTCGCAGCTCGTCCACTTCGGGGAGGTAGATCGGGTAGGGCGCGTTGCCACCTGGACGAATGCCTGTGCAGTGTTCCTGGCGGCCGATTCGTACGGGGTAGCGCACAGGGACGCGGCCCTCGGCGCGCACGATCAGCTGGTAGCTGCCCATGGGCAGCTCAAATTCCTTGAGAGCGCCCTTCTGCGGCTTGCCCCAAGGCAGCGGCACCAGGCGCCGCGACCGCTCTTCGATGCGGAAGATCTCGATGTCGGCGTCTTTGGCGTCCGGCACAAAGGTCAGGGCACCGTCACCGAGCAGATAATCGGCGTAGCGACCGCGGTCGTGGGCTCGCAGCATGGCTCGGGCGCGCTCTTCGCCCGCGACGTCGCCCGCTTCTTCAGATTCCTCGTGTTGCTTGCGGTAGTGGTTGGCGAGCAGCTCGTTGGCTTCGCCCAGGTCTGGGTCGTGGGCCAGGGCCGCGCGAGCCAGCTGAATCGCGAGCATCTCGAGGACTTCGGCCCCGGAGTCGAGCTGCTTGGCGCTGTCGAAACGCCTCCACGCCGCCTTCTTTTGCTCCATCGGTGCCAGGACCGGCACCCCATCCAGCATCTGGACAGCCTCGGACCGCAGCGCATCTGCGCGTGCACGCAATCGAACGCGGCCCTCAGTCTTTTCCTTGGCATCGTTGAGCATGTTCAGCGCTTCTTCGCGACGCCGTGCGCCCTCGAGCCATCCGGAGAGTGCGTCGACGACCGCGGCACCATCGACGTAGCGATCCTCTGGCTTGCGGGCCATCGCCTTCATGCAGATCGCGCGCAGCTCTTCGGGGTACTCCGGCCCCTCCGGAATTGGCTCGGCCTTGCCCTTGAGAAGGAGCTTGAGCGTGCCCACCGCCGTGTCGGCTTGGTAGGGCGGGTGCCCACAGAGCACGTCATAGAGCACGGCGCCCAGCGCATAGACATCGGAGTGCTTCTGCTGAGCATCATTGTCACCGAGCGCCTGTTCGATCGGCATGTACGAAGGCGTGCCGGCGACGCTGCCGACCACGGTCTTCAGGGCCTCGCCGTCGCCCTCGGTCCGCTGCGTGGTCACCGAGAACTGACCGGTCTCGAGCTCGTCTCCATCATCGGTGCCGATGACCTTGGCTAGGCCCCAGTCCACTAGCAGCACCTCGCCGAAATCACCGACCAGGATGTTCTCGGGCTTGATGTCGCGGTGAAGCACGTTGCGAGAGTGCGCATAGGCGGTGGCCTCGGCCACCTTGAGCATGACATCGACCAAGCGCCGCAGCGTCCATTCGGTCGGTGGTCCGTCGTCCCGCGCGATGTGGAACTCGTCGATGATGTCACCGAGGTTCGCACCGCGAATTTCGCGCATGGTGAAGTAGTAGCGGCCATCGGCCAAGCGCCCAAGTTCGTGGACCGGAACGATTCCGGGATGCTGAAGCTGCCCCGTGGCCTGGGCCTCGGAGATGAAGCGAGAGACGACGTTCTTGTCGTTGACCAGCTGCGGAAGGATGATCTTGAGCGCCAACGGACGGTTCAGGTCGCGGTCGTAGACGCGTCGCACCTCGCCCATGCCGCCCTCGCCCAGCAGGCCCAGGTCCTGATAGCGCCGCGAGGAGTCGTACTGGACAGGCTGCTCTGTCTGGTCCCCTGGCGGGCGATTGGGATGCCATGTACCCGACGTTCGCCGGGCGATCGGCATCTCGTCGGTGGACCATTCGCTGAGGCCCTCGTCGTCATCAGAATCGAGTTTGGTGTCTGCCTCGACGATGGCCATCTCGGTGGTCGGCGAATCGTCGATGTGGTCGAAATAGATGACGGATTTCTTGGACGCGGGAAGGCCGTGCCGCTCGCGGCCCGTCTCGAGCACCTCGTTGAGTTCTTCGAAGTCCATGACCAGGGTCTTGGAGGTCTCGCGAAAGCCGCGGGTGATCGGGGCGCCCGGTTCGACCAGGTCGCCCAGGTTGCCGGCAGGCTCGATTACGGTGCCTGGAGCAAGCGTATGGCCAGCACCAGGCATGATCGTATGCCCCGGAGACCACCTGTCCAGGACCTTCTCGATCGAGGCGCTGGCCTCGCTCGGCAACCCCAACAGGGTCAGAACCTTTTGTACATCCTTGTCGGCCATCGACGCATCATACAGCCGTCGGGTCTGTGCGAAAACGCCATCAGCCCGCAAGTCCAAACTTTGCGATGCTACGGCCACAATCCCGTACCGTTTGCTTCACGTCCGTGACCGTCCAGCCGAGTTCACGCTGCGCCTTGGCTGAAGACAGGCTCAAGCGCTGTCCGACCTGGGGAAGGATGTAGGCGATTGCGCTGTCAAACCACGAAGCCAGCCACAGAGCCGCGTACGGGAGATGTCCGGTGGGCACGCTGTGACCATCGGCGGCCAATTCGACAGACAGGTCGCGCATCCACATGAATTGGCTGCACAGCAGATAGCGCTTGCCCGCGGCTTCTGGCACTTCGAGCGCAAGCCGGTGAGCGACGGCCACGTCGCGGACGTCGACGAGCGTAAAGCCCAGGTGTGGCACCGCAGGGAGTTGACGGCGCATCAGTCGCAGGACGGGCTCGAGGGACGTGTTGGCCCGCGCGTGCTGCACGGGGCCGATGACCAGAACCGGATTGACCACCACCAGCTCGAAGCGCTTGTCGTCGGGCAGCGCCTTGTGCAGCTCCCACGCGGCTCGTTCGGCCAGGGTCTTGCTCTTTGGATAGGCGCTGCACTGCTCGGGATCAGAGAAGTCGTCACCGGTGTAGACGTGCCCTTCGGGGCGATCGACGTTGATGATGGCGGCGCTCGAGGACGTCAGCACCACGCGCTTGACCCCGGCGTCGGCGGCCGCCGCAAGCACGTGGCGGGTGCCATCGACCGCGGGCCCAATCAGCTCCATCTCGTGTTTTGGATCTGCCACCGGCAGCGGTGAGGCGGTGTGCATGACCCAGTCGCAGCCCACTACGGCTGCAGGCCAGCACTCGGCCTCGGACAGCTCGCCGCGAACGAACTCAAGCTCGGCGCCGAGCTCGTCGGCAACAGCCCACAGGTGGGCAACTCGGTCAGTGGCATCGGGGTTGCGCATGGTGCCGCGAACCGAGTGACCTTGGCGCAGCAAGTCCTCGATGCAGAAGCCAGCGATGTAGCCGGTGGCCCCGGTCACCAGGACCTTCATCAGTCGCTGCCCAGCTCGACGGCGCCGACCACCCACAGGAATGCGATCGCGGTCGGGGGCTTGCGTTTGTGGATGATGCGATCGATGACGGCCTGGGGCGTGTTGCCAGCTCCGTACAGCTTCCAGGCGCCGCCCTTCATCAGGTAGTAGTAGCGGCTGCCGTTCAGGTTGAGTTCGTAGACGGTGTCCGGGCCGAACGCGATCTGCCGCACTTCTTGGGTGCAGGGAAAGCCCATGAGCACCGGCGCAAGCCAGGCCTCGCGCGGCTTGAGGTCGACCTGTCGAAAGAACACCGAGGGGCCGATGAAGACCCGTCCGCCGCCCCAATCGCCCATCTGCAGGGCACTGGTGGCCCACTTTCCTCGGATGCGGGTGCTGGTCGAGAACCGCACGGCGGAGTGCGGCACTAAGTCGTCAGCCAGAAACAAGGCGCGGACCTCGCGGCCCTGGCGCACGACTGCATAGCGGCACTCGTTTCCAAGAATGCCTTCGCTGTAGAGCTTGGTCAGCGTGGTGCGGTCAGGCTCGACGGGGACGGACGTCTCCATCTGACCACTGGGCTGGCCACTTGCTCCATAGACAGTGAGGGTACAGTCGACCATCGGCCCCCCCACTAATGCGCTCTGACTCACATGCTGGTGAGGATCCCATCCAACGTGCCGAGGATCTCGTAGACGTCCAATACACGCTCGGCCGCAGGCACACGCATTCGCACCCGAAGGGCAACATAGGTGCCCTTGCTCGACTCTCGCTTGCGCACATTCTCGACCACGGAGTCGTCCCCCCCCGCAAGCGCCATGGCTGAGACGGTCGGGGTCACGGACTCGGGCCGCACGACCACTCGAAACTCGAAGGGGCCTGGAAACGAATGGTTGGTGCGCAGCAGCGCTAGAGCGCTTTCCCGATCCATGCACTCAGGATACCCGAACCCTCCGCCCCCGGAGCCCTCTTGAGTACCTGGCTGCCCCCTCTCGTCATCCATCACCCCCGGCTGCCCTGGGTCCTCGACTGCAGCCGCATGCACATCGAACCCGCGGCCCTCGACCAGCTCCCTTGGGCGCGCGTGCTCAGCGAGATGGAAGCCCTAGAGAGCGGCGCAGTTGCCAATCCAGATGAAGACCGCCAGGTCGGCCACTACTGGCTGCGCTCTCCAGAACGCGCCCCGACCATGGGCCAAGCGCGCGAGATCGGCGAGACCACCGAGCGGCTTCGCCACTTCGCCGCCAAGATTCGAAGCGGCGGCACCACCGCAGACGACGGCTCGCGGTTCACCGACGTCATTGCTGTGGGAATCGGAGGCAGCGCACTAGGACCCCAGCTGCTGATCGATGCGCTTGCCCCAAAGGGTGCGACGCCCCAGGGCGGCCTGCAGCTGCACTTCATCGACAACACCGACCCCGACGGCGTCGAGCGCACCGTCCGCCACCTGGGCCCTCGCCTGCGCAGCACTCTGGTCCTGGTCGTCTCCAAGTCCGGTGGCACTGCCGAGACCCGCAATGGGTACAAGCTGGTCCGCCAAGCACTCGAAGGCGCCGGCATTCATGCCCCCTCCCAGTTGGTCGCGGTCACTGGCGTCGGCAGCAAGCTCTACAAAGAGGCCGACAGCGAGCAGTGGGCGGCCATCTTCCCGATGTGGGACTGGGTCGGCGGCCGCACCTCGGTCACCTCAGCGGTCGGTCTGCTGCCCGCCGAGCTGGCAGGAATCGACACCACCCCACTGATCAACGGCGCCCGCGAGATGGATGAGTGGACCCGAACCGGCGACTGGCGCACGAACCCGGCGGCACTGCTCGCCGGCGTCTGGCACCGCACTGGCGGCGGCACCGGCGAGCGGGCCATGGTGGTCCTGCCCTACAACGATCGGCTGCTCTTGATGAGCCGGTACCTGCAGCAGCTGGTGATGGAGTCGCTGGGCAAGCGCCTGGACCTCGCTGGCAACGTGGTGCACCAAGGCATCAGCGTCTACGGCAACAAAGGCTCGACGGACCAGCACGCCTACGTCCAGCAGCTGCGCGATGGCCGCAACGACTTCTTCGCCTCCTTCATCCAGGTCTTCGAAGACGGCATTGGCCAGCAGACCGACCTCGAGGACGGAGCCACTGCTGGGGACTTTCTGCAGGGCTTTCTGATGGGCACGCGACGCGCGCTCGATGCGGCAGATCGCCCCAGCCTGACCATGAGCATCCCCCGTGTCGACGCCACGAGCGTCGGCGGGTTGATTGCGCTGTTCGAGCGCGCGGTCGGCCTGTACGCCAGCCTGGTTCAGATCAACGC
>CAYYHT010000147.1:0-12743 GCA_964471355.1 uncultured Enterobacteriaceae bacterium | reverse complement strand
TGTTCGGCGTGTCAGCGCAGGCACCACGCAGTCAGCTGTTGGATGGCCGATCGGGAACAAGATGTAGGGCTGTTCGTTGCTGGGTCTTTGCAGCACTTCGGACAGAAAACCCATGGGCGACGGCGTGTGCGTCAGCGTGCACAACCCCATGCGGTGCAATGCCGCGATGAACAGTCCACATGCGATCCCCACGCTCTCCTTGACGTAGTAGTGCTTGCGCTTGCTGCCATCGGCGTTGCGTCCGTAGAGCTGCGCGAACACAACGACGATCCAAGGCGCCGTCTCGAGGTACGGCTTGTTCGCATCGGTTCCGAGTGGGGCCAGGGCCCGCCTCCACTCCTCGGACATGCGGCCTTCGTAGCTCTTTCGCTCTTCCGCCTCTGCGGCGATTCGGATGCGTTTCTTGATGGCTCCATCGTTGACCGCGACGAAAGTCCAGGGCTGCATGTGCGCACCGGAGGGGGCCGTGGACGCAGCTTCGATCGCGAGCTCAATGAGGGGGCGACCAACGGGCTCGTCGGTGAAGAATCGGACGGACCGGCGCCGCTGCAGCTCCGACACGAACGCCTGTCCCCGACGCAACGCCTCGTCTGGCGAGATTCGAGCGTGCTGGTGCTCAACAAATGGGTGTCCATCGATCAGGATCGGCTTGCTCATCGAGACCTCCGAGAAGCCTATGTTAGAGGGCAGCGGCATTCGCACGGAGCCCACGTGACCCGACTCTTCATCGTCTTCTTCGGACTTGGCACACTGACCGCCTGTCCGCAACCCGCCCCCGTTGTCGATCCGCTCGAGGCTGCGGCTGCTGAAAAATGTCCTGCCGTTCACCTTGATCGAATGGGGACAGATTGGGTGATTGAGTCGGGCGATCCCAAGACCCGCTTGCGCATCGTCAAAGACGGCGACAAGTACTCGGCGTTTTACGTCGGTGGGCTGTTCAACGCGATCGAACTGACCGGCGAGCGGCGCGAAGACGATGTCCGCTTCGTCGAGGTTCCGAGCGCGACCAAGGTTCATTTTGAGGGCAAGGGCCAGGCCGTAAATCGGGCACTGCTGTACGTCGAGCCCAGCTATCGCACGTGTGCACTACAGGTCTTTATCGGTCGAACAAATATGGAAGCCGAGGAAGTGCCGCCCAAGCCAACCGAGTTCCTGCAGATGCCGTCTCGCGATGGGGTCGTGTTCAGCTACGAGCCGTATCGCGAGCCCCTTTTCGTGGGCGAAGCCGCGACGGACAAGGCCAAAGCTGACAAGCAAATCGAAGAGGCAGGCGCTCCGCTTCCCGACACCAGCGGTGGCGATGTGGTGGTGTCGACCTGGTCCAACGCAGCCACGGATGGTGATGTGGCATGCACCTATGACATGGACCTGTACTTTGATGATCTGCGTCTCAACGACAAACAGGCGCAGCCAGCAGGCGCAGTCACCGGAGAGTTTCGACTCTGGACCGCGACCTTCGATGCCAAATACAACGGCAACCACAGCTTTCAATTGCACAGGTTCAAGACCTGCGAGGGCGGCGGCCGCGAGCTGATCGGCACCGCGGGCATCGAGGCCATCCTGCACTACTAGATCAGGGGCGTAGCAGCAGCTCCACTGTGAACTCGACGGGGTACCGGGGCTGATTGGCGATGGTCCCAGGCACGTCATTGAGAACGATGTTCTCTTCATAGGTGAACATGCCGCCGCGCACCCGGATGCCCGCATGTGAGCCCATGGCGTCGAGCGACAGGGACGCGCCGACGGTTGGGTGCCACTGGTGCTCGAGGCCATCGATGTCGCCTGTCTGCACGGTGCCCCCAGTCTTTAGGTCGTCGTCTGTGAAGACCCATCCCGCGCTGCCGATTGCGGACACCCGCGTCTCGACCTTCTCGGTTTCGTTTGCCCACAACAACACACTCACAGTGGCCAGGGACGAGGCCATCAGTCGCGAGGTCTCCAGCGTCTCTCGGGGCAGTTCGTCCCTTTGGTCCACCCCAATGGCCCGACGCATTGTCGCCGTCCAGTCCCCCTCTCCGAGATTTGGGTAGTACTGCCCCCGAAGGCCCACAGAGAACCGCTCCGACACGCCAAGCTGCAGATCGGAACTCAGGCCCCGCCGGTTCAAGAAGGGATCGTTGACGAGCGTCGTAAAACCGAGCGCAAGCGACAGCGGCAGCAAGGGGGTCATTCGGCCCGAGTGTAGCCGTGACAGACGCGGATGGCGTCAGTTAGAGGGATTGGCAAGTTCCATCTGCCGAAGTTCGACGTTGGTCCGCAAGGGTTCCTCGACGTCCAACGCCAGCGCGCTCGCAAACGCCTCGTTGGCTTCGGAGATGCGGCCTTGGTCTGCTGCACACAGACCGCGCCACGCCTGTGCTCGTGCGGCCTGCGCTCCGGCCGCTTCCTCGGCAAGTCGACGGTAGGTCGGCAGGGCTAGGCCGCAGTCGTGCAGACGGTCCCGTGCAAGGGTCGCTCGCAGCTCCAGAAGCTGAAGGCGATGGGGGAATGCTGCGTGCATGGCCAGGAAGAGGTCGATGTTGCGAATGACCTCGTCGGGGGCTCGCACCTCGGCGCCGACTTCGAGACGCAACGCGCGGGCCTCTGCGTCCATTGGGGACCCCGGGAAGTCCACGAGGAAGTTCGTCAGACGCTGGTACAGAACGTCAGGGTCTTCACCGGCACTCTGCGCATCGAGCACGGCGTTGAACTCTTTGGCCATCGCGGCGGGGGCAGGCTTGGGCGTTTGCATGCGCACAACCCGTGTCGGCGTTGGCGGCAGCTCTGGGGCAACGGTCATCGGGCTGACCGGGTCGCTGATCCAGGTCGCCTCGGCAGCGACAATGACGTCGGGTGGGCTCGGCGGGCGCAAGGTGGCGGAGGCGATGGCTTGGACGCTGGACCATGTAGAGCCGCCGTCGACCAAGAACTCCGCATCGCCCTGGCGCACGTGGACCTGTCCGCGATCGACACGGACAAAGACCAGTCCGCCAAACGTGTGCACTTCAAAGAGTGTGCCCTTCACGGTGACGTCGACATCGGCCGCGTGGACGACGAGGTCTCGATACTCGCCTGTGGGATCGACGTCGAAGCGCGCCACTCCGTCGTGAAGCGCTACTTCTGTCCCGTCTGTGCCCGCCCGCAGAAGTTGGACATCTCCGAGTCCATCCATGCGTATGGACGGCCCGAGCTGCTCGCTCTGGCTGATGTCCAGATGTACGGTGGTTCCGATCGGCATCGCGGGCGGCGCATATGCGGGCTCGGCAGGCATCCACAGGATGATCACAGCGATCGCCGTGGCCATCATCGGCGCCAGCGCCCAGCGGGGCTCCCACAGAATTGGCGCGGCTGTGCCAACGGTTCGGCGGCGGTCAAATGCCTCGAATTCCTCGTTGGTCGATGCGGTGAGGTCGGCCAGCACGGCTCGGACCTCTGCCGAGGGCCCTGGATGGACGTCCGCGACCTCGCGCTCGGTGGAGCCGATGGCAGACTGAATCCAGTCGCTCCATCGCATCACTGCACCTTCTCGGGTGCGAGGATTCCGCTCCAGCCGCTGGCGCCGCTGTTTAGTTGACTCTCGAGGGCTCGCGCAAACGCCTTCCGTCCGTAGTGGACTCTGCTGTAGACGGTGCCGACCGAAATTTCGAGCATCTCGGCCACCTCGGGGGCTGTGCGGCCCTCCATGTCCATCAGTACGACGGCTTCCCGGTGAATTGTCTTTAGCTGTTCGAGAGCCAGCATGACCTGCTGACGCCGCCACAAGCGTGCGACCACCTCTTCAGTGTCCGGACCAGGCGAGGGCACTTCGGGAATCGAGTCGAGTCCGATGAAGCGACGGAACGCCGAACGACGACGGGCGTTCGCAACGACACGGCGCGTCACCCCAAACAGCCAGGCCCGCGTGGAGTGTCCTTCTTTGAACGAATGAAGCCGGGTGAACGCCACCGCGAAAGCGTCGTGGGCGACGTCTTCAGCGTCGAGGTAAGGCCCACCAAGGCGGCGTACCCAGTCCAGTACGGTCCTTGCGTGCGCTCGGTAGAACGCATCAAGTGCCGACGCGTCGCCACGCTTGAGGGCATCGATGTCAATGTCGGCGTCAGGACGCAATCAGCTCCTCCGCTCATGCCTTTGTCGTGTGGACTGTGGATCCTTCACAGCTCGACGACAAAATCGAGAAGAAACACGAACTGCTCATAGGGTTGGTGCTCATTGACATCTCGCGAAAAGCGTTCGTACCAAGTGGCTCGCACAATGAAGTCTTCGATGCCCGCCTCAATGCCGGCTCCAATGACGGCACCGGTCCGCCACCCCGAATCATCCTTGCCCTGGTCGATCACATAGGACCCTGTATCTGTGCTGAAGACGAGCTCCCGCTGCCGCCACCGGTACCGCTCAGCGCCAGCGACGATGCGGGGGGAGCGCCCACGAATGGGGTGCCAATCGGCGGTCAGGCTGAACGCCGCTGTGTCTGCCGGAGTGGCAGCGTAGCGTTTGTCGTCCTTGAGGGACGCGATGCGTTCCTCGTAGCCGGGGGTTCTGGCCACAGAAAGACCTGCCGCTAGGGCTGAACCCTCGATTCCGATAGGCCCCACGTCGGTTCGCATCAGCACCCGCACGCCGTCTCCGAGGCCGGGTTCGGTGAACGCCTCGCGCAGTCCTACCCCTAGCGAGAACACGGCCGGTGGTGGCGGCTCGGCAGGGGGAACGATCACAACTGGATCGATGGTTGGGACGGGCGGGTCTGGCTCGGGTGGCGGGTCTGGACGTTCCGGGACCCATCCCGAGTCGACCAGTTCGATCTCGCGCATCCAGGCGCGCGCCAGCGTCACTTCCACCGCGGCGTCCGCGTCGGCATGGCGCTCATAGAGTCGGCCGTTGGCCACGAGCAGCAGCCGGTCTTCTTCGCGAGTCAGGCCGTCGAGCCCTGGGGGGATTTCGCCGACCAGCACCTCGATGGGAGCGTCTGCCCACAGCTCGTCAAGCGCCTCTTGCAGGTCCTGCTGCTCGGCTGCGGTGGGCACGTACCACGGAAGTGCGTGTGCGGTCGTTGTCCATAGCAGTGCGAGGAGCATGCCCATGATGGACAGCGTAGCCCGAGTGCGGTTGCGTCAGCTGAGATTTGGACGCAGAAACACCTCGCCCACCGGTGCTCTGTAGGTGCCGCCAAGCCGATCCCAGAACGTGAAGAACTGCCCGTAGTTGTACTTGCTGTAGTGGTGATGGATGGTGTGGTGCCCGGTGTAGTTTAGCCAGGGATGCCGTACGAGGCTCACTCTGTCGTGTATTGCCACCGCCCAGATCGTGACAAAGGACAAGAAGACCAGGTACACGCCAACGTGCAGCGGAAACAGAAAGGCGCACAGATGATGGGGCAGGGCCTGGGCAAAAGAGTCCAGGGGATTGAACGACAGGCTCATCCACGGGGTGCACTCTCGCCAGCGGTGATGCCGGTAGTGGAACCATGTATAGATGCGCTTGTGGTGCAGCCCGCGGTGAATCCAGTAGATTGCGGTCTCGGTGATGAAGAGCATCAACAGCGCAGACGCGCCGATCCACAGCCAGCCATGGTCTGCAACGTCCCAGTAGACTTGGCCATAGGTCAACGACAACACGTGCAGCGGGACCATCAACGCCGCGTTTCCAGCGACTGAGATGGCGGACCACATGACGCCCTTGCTGTTGGCCTCCCAATCCGGTCGGTAGTCAGGATTGTACCGCTCGCGTCGCCACACAAAGAACAGGGCGTAGGCCCCCGCCGCGAGAACAAAATAGTATGCGAAGCCCAAGACGGTGAGCGCCGCCCACTGGCCAATGTAGTCGAACATGAATCCTCCACTGACAAACGTCAGTGACGTATGTCAGCGAACATAACAGATCCTTGACTGCGAACATGCGTCAATGAATGCAGATTCAGCGACATCGGAGGTCGAGATGCGGCTGGTGTGGATGACGATTGCAGTGATGAGCCTTGTGGGTTGCCAGAGCGATCCGGAGCCAGGCGAACAAGAAGACGTCCTGCTGGTGGCCGATTTGGTCGAGCCAAGCGCTACATGCCCAGACATGAGTGAATCAGGCACCCTTCAGATCAACTCGGCTGGCCTGGACAGAGAATTCATCCTTCATGTGCCAGAGGACGCCGAGCCTGGCATGCCTGTGTTGTTCGTCTTTCATGGTGTCGGCGACACCGGCGGCTACTACATCGACTCCGGCCTCGACCTGGACCGCATGGCAGAACAGGAGCAGGCGGTCATCGTCACGCCCGCAGCCAGCGGCAGCTTCATGTTCGAGTGGGATTTTCTGAACGATGGCGCCGATGATCTGGCGCTGTATGACGACTTGCGCACCTGCCTGTCACGAGAGCTCGAGGTCGACCTGCATCGCTTCTACGCGACGGGTATGTCTGCCGGTGGCCTGTGGACCACCTTCCTCGCCATCCATCGCGCAGACACGCTGGCCACGGTGCTGACTTGGTCGGGTGGTGCCGAGCCGTTGGTCACCTATCAGCCCCTCGCCGCAGACATTCCGGTGCTGGTCGCATGGGGCGGTCCCGACGACACTTGGGGCGCTTCGGGATTCGTGGTGGAGTTCGAGGAGGCCACGATGGCGCTGAGCGAACACCTCCAAGACGACGGACACTTCGTCGTTGAATGCAATCACGGCGCCGGGCACACCATCCCCATGGACGGTCGCGGCGTGATGACCGACTGGCTGTTCGCTCATGAGGTGGGAGAGCCCTCTCCGTTCGCAGATGGAGACCTGTCGGACCTGCCTAGCTACTGCGAGACCGCCTCAGGCTCTACTCCATGACCGAAGCCAGGAAGCGTTCGATCGCGTAGGTTGAGATCTGACCACTCGGCCCGGCCAGATTGGCGTCGCAGCCGTGAGTGGCCGCTGGTAGCTCCAGGTTTAGGTGGCGAACGCCGACCTCGCTCAGCCGCACTTGTAGCATACGGCTCTGCTCGGGGAAGACCAGCTCGTCGCGGCCTCCATGAACCGTGAGGGTTGGCGCTGACTCACGGCTCACGAAGTGAATCGGCGATGCATTCCTAAAGTTGGAGGCAGCCGACTTCGGGTCGCCTCCGAGGTAGGCGCTCAGGTTGCCGAAGCTGTCGAGAATAGAGGGCACGGTGGGGTGTTCCCAGCTCCAGACCATGTCCGTTGGTGGGTAATAGGCAACCACCCCTCTGAACTCATCGGTGCCAGCTTCATACGCGGCCGACAACGCGAGCTGCGCGCCGGCCGATCGCCCCATCAACACAATGCGGGTCGGGTCCAGGCCGAGCTCCTTGTGCCGCTCCCGAAGCCAAGCAACAGCGGTGAATACATCATCGCGGGCCGCGGGGAAGACGTGGTCGGGCGCTAGGCGGTAAGTGATGGCCGCAACTGCATATCCACGCGCAGCGAGGTAGCGGTTGATGCCGGGCAGCTGGGTGTGGTCGCCACTCTGCCAGGACCCTCCGTGGACGACCACGACGAGCGGCCGGGGCGTGGGCGCGTCGGACCGTACATAGAGGTCGAGCATCAGCTGAACCCCTTGCTCGGTGGCGTAGAAATGGTTGCTGACCGCCACTTCTGGCGACGCGATGCGCAGCAGGTGGCTGGCAACGAGTGGCTTGGGGCGGGCCGGTGCACCCGGTAGCTGGCGCGCGGGGGTATCTCCAAACGCGGCGCTCATGCGGGCTGGCAGGGCCGAGGCCACCGGCACTGCTCGGACAAGAGGTGAGATGAGCATGACTGCGGCCACCACCGCAGCAACAACCGATGCCTGGTCTAGGCGTGAGTCCCAGGCGGGAAGCGTGAGGCATAGAGCGAAGAGTGCCAAGACATGACCCCACTCCGTTGCGCCAACTGCCGGAATCCACAGCACGCCGTGAGGAACCCGAAACACAGCCGTGAGGCCAAGCGTGAGCATCGCCAGCGACGCTGCCGCCCGAACGAGAGAGAAGACATCCATGTGCGGCTGCTAACCCGGCCGGTGGTTATGACGGGGGTCTGGCTCAGGAGACCGAGTGCTGGCGTTGATGCTGCTGTTTGCTTGCGACCCCTACGCCCACTGGAGCGAACCGGCCGAGGTATATCCAGCGGTGTTCACGCCGCAGGCTGACGTCGCTGCCTACGAACAGGTGCGCTGGGAGACCGAGGACTGGGACCCGCAAACCGACCTGGCGATGGCGGCACAATACCTGCTCAAGGCGCAGAATCACCGGCCTGGGGCCCCTGTGGAGACGGTGCAGCACTTCGAGCAAATGCGGCCGTCTTTGCCCCCTGTAGGTGCGGGCACGCGCATTGGCTTCGCCGGCGATGTCATGTGGGTCGGCGAGAACTGGGATCACTTCTTGGACCCGGTGGCTCACCTGTTTGACGGGGACCTTGCCGTCGCCAATCTGGAGACACCGACGTCGCCACTTCACTCGACTGACTTGCCCGACCTGGGCCTATATGCGTTCAACGCGCCCCCCGAGATGCTGGACGGGCTGCCCTTTGATGTGCTTCAGCTCAACAACAACCACTCCCTCGATGTCGAGGATGCAGGTCTCGAAGCCACCGTCGACGAGGTGGTTGCAAGGGGGTTTGGCGCGCTCGGCGTCGATAGCCACATCGTCAAAGAGGTCGACGGGAGGCGGGTCGCGCTGCTGTCGTACACCTGGGGTCTGAACCGGCGTGACATTCAGAGTGAACATGAGCTGTTTGTCGTCCCATTCGGACACCTCGATGGGTCGCTGGATCTGGAGCCAATGCTCGCCGACGTGGCCGCCGCGCGAGATGATGCAGATAGCGTGGTGGTCCTGGTTCACTGGGGCTTCGAGTACGAGTACTACGCCGACCCCCACTTCATGCTCATCGCCCGGGACATTGTTGCTGCGGGCGCCGATGTCGTTGTCGGACAGGGGCCACACGTGGTGCAGCCTCCCGAGATTTGCCACGTCAACAAGCCCGAGTTTGCTCCTGGCATTGGCACTTGTTCACTGCGCACCGCCGACGAGCTGCCCCGGACAGCGGCCGTGCTGTACAGCCTGGGCAACTTTGGCACCATCATGCCCACCATTCAGGCCAAGGTCGGAATCGCCGCGGACGTTACTCTCGATCCCGATGTAACGGGTCTTGGCTGGACGCCCGTTGTGACTGTCGAGCAAGAGACTCTGAGTGTGCGGCCCGCCGTTGATTCAGTAGACCCAGCGGTTGCAGCCGAACTGGAGCGACTCCAGGCTCATCTGGGAGCGGGTTGGCGCCGTTGAAAGGGGGGAATAGGGAACCGCCATGACACTGCTTATGTTGCTTTTTGCGTGCGCCGGCCGGCCGACCGCGGCCCCAGACCTGCCCGTTCAACCCGACTCCAGGGATCTGCCCGTGAATGAACCGAACTACGAGCCCACCTACGGACAGCCCGTCGACCGCGTCGGCACCTTTCAGCAGGACCCCGTGCCCGGCGGAAAACGGCTGCAGGCTGGCTCGCTGGTGTGGGACGACGGCGAGGTCTGGATTGTCAGCTACCGGCCCATCGAGAAGTACTTTCAGTTCATCGACAAACGGGTGCACGTCCGCGGCCGGCCGTACGAGAATTCGCCGCTTGTGCAGAGCGTGATGGCCACTCACTTCGAGATTGAATCGATCGAATTGGCCGAGGGCGAGACGCCGTACGATCCTGTCCCCACACGCATTCCAGCACCTCCACACGTGCGTGACCGCGCCGCCTTCGACGCGCGCCGGGGTGGTTGGGCGCAAGTTGTAGGGACGCTGAGCCAGCTTCAGCCGGAACTTCAGGTCACGATGGCCGACTCGACTGTCGTCACCATCCCTTCCTCGTCCTACAGAGCCTCGGCGTGGCAGCAGAACGAGGGCAAGACCGTGACCGTCACCGGGCGTGTGGCACCCCTGTCAGAGGGCGAGGTCGTGCTCTGGTCCCGGAAGGTGTGCGCGGGCGAGGTCGAGCGCTGTGGAATGACCGACTAGGCCGGCGCAGCAGCCGCATGCTCCGCAAATCTCAGCAACATGCGAGCCACCCTATTGGGGTGGTCGATGAAGGGCGCATGGCCGAAGTTGTGAGGCTCTTCGCGCCATGTGTGAGCGGGAAGGTGGTCAGTGAAGAAACGGAAATGCTCACGGGGCAGGATGCGTTCGGCTTGCCCCCAGACCAGGTAGATCGGCATGGACAGGCGGGACAGCTGTTCAGGTGTCAACAGTTCTTCAGGCGTGAGCCCGTGCAGTAGCTGCCTCA
Organism: uncultured Enterobacteriaceae bacterium; assembly: GCA_964471355.1. GTDB lineage: Bacteria > Myxococcota_A > UBA796 > UBA796 > CAYYHT01. The sequence goes on along the minus strand of CAYYHT010000147.1, from coordinate 2,548 downwards.
CGGCGGGCCGACTAAAGCGTGAGCGTACTCCCATGGCCAATAGATGCCGGAGGCGATGGGGCCTCTCGAAGAGGCGGTCTGTGAAGTCCAGAGCGTGAGCGTGACTGGGCATCTCGAAGCCCGCCAAGAAGCGCTCGAGCTCTGCAGGGCGCATGAATGCGCCGGCGGGGGAAACGAGCATCAGGCCCGCGACATTTTGGGGGCGTTCCAGGGCGTAGCGAATGGCGCCCAGCCCACCGAGGGAGTTGCCGAACAAGATGGCCGGCTCGTCGATGGCCTCGTCGAGGGCATTGCAGAATGCCGCCCAACCGTCTTCGCGACTTGCTCCCGGTTGCAGTGGAGCGCTCATGCCGTGGCCAGGCATGTCTGGGGCGATGATTCGGCGCACTCGAGGCTTCAGCTTGGCAAGCAAACGCGCGTAGTGCACCGAACCCGAGCCGAGGCCATGCAGCAGGACGGCCGTTGGCAGTGGTCCAGTGCCGTTGACCTCCAGCCAGTGAATCGCGCCAGTGGGTGCCTGGTGGATGTGACTGCGCGCACCGATGAGCCGGGTAAGCTGCAGCAGAAATCGGTCGGCGATGTGTTGAAACAAGTAGGCTCCGTCGGGCACCCAATGCGCGACGCGTGTGAGATCGTAGCTCACGGACGGGGGAATGATTGGTGGTGATGGCCCCGATTCAGAGGCTGCTGACTTGGCTGCTGGGACCCACGCCTCGGCTGCGCGAGGTCGATAACAGCGGACCGCTACTCGTGATGGTGCTTTGCGTGGGCGTGATCAGCATGTGGCTCGACACAAAGCACACGTTCAATACCCCGGGTGCTGAAGACAGCTGGACGTTGATGGCCTACGGCTGCCTGCCGCTGGCCGCGGTCATTTGTTGGCAACTGCGCGGGGCAAAGAGCTTTGGCATTGCCATCTTGGTGAGCGTCGTGGCCATCGTTGCGCCGCTGCTGATGAGGGTCGCATCGAGCAACTGGAGTGGCTCGATCTCGAAAGATGCGGTGCCCCTGCTATTGGTCGGCGTGACCGGGAGTGTTGTCCTGGTCGCTCTCGCTCTCCATGAAGGCGTGGACCTCGAGGAATGGGGGCTGGGCGTGGGGGACTGGCGCTGGTGGCTGCCCCGCTTTGCATTGGCTGCGGTGTTGATGGAGGTAATGGTCATAGGTATCGCTTGGTGGGATCCCGAAATTCGCACCTACTACCCTGAATATGGGCCGGCTAAGACGTCGGCTTGGCAGCTCGCCCGCTATCAGGCTTGGCTCGGCATCTACATGCTCGGCTGGGAGTGCTTCTTCCGCGGCATCTTCCTGCAGGGTGTCGCCAAGCGCGGAGACGTTCTGTTCGCCGTCATGGTGCCCTCCATTCCGTTCTTCCTGCTGCACTGGCACAAGCCCGAAATCGAAATGCTGAGCGCGTTTGTGGGCTCGGTCGGCGCATGTTGGTTTTGCCTCAACGCGCGCTCCTTTTGGCCTGTCTTTCTGCTGCACTGGGCCATGAACCTGAGCATGGAGGTCACGTGCTTCGCGTGGCGGAACCTGACAGATTCCATTCCTCCGGGATAGGGTGCGGGTCACCGCGGAGTCTCGGGCCATGTCCATGTCTCAAGAAGAGCTGAACGAAGAACTGCAGCAGCTGGGTATCGACGAAGGGTCGTACAAGATGGTGGCCTTGTTGCCGCTGGTCCACGTGGCGTGGGCAGATGGTGCAGTACAGGCGTCCGAGCGGACGCTGATTCTCAAGATCGCAGACAAGCGCGGGTTCGCAGACGAGGCGGGCGCCAAGGTTCTCGAGAGTTGGCTCAAGGATCAACCGAGCCCTTACTTCTTGCATCGCGGGCGCAAAGTGCTCGAAGAACTCTATGACCGGCAGTCAGGCATTGGTGCCGAGATTGACAAGGCATTCCTCGAAGACTTGCTGGCCTTCTGTGAGGGCGTCGCCGACTCGGCCGGTGGGGTGTTTGGATTGTTTGGGCGTGTGGCCAACGAAGAGAAAGAAGCGATCAGCAAGATCGCGGGCGCATTGCGGGTCGACCCGTCCAAGCGCTGGGCCGATGTGAAGAGTGAGTTCGACTAGCAGGGCGCAGCTCACAACCGGCAGATTTGTGCCGCCGGATGTGATGATTGAGCAGGGGTATCCACGCCTCTGTGGGCCGGGAACCATTGCGCATGACGATCTGGGAGTCAGGTTGGTGGCCACCGCCTATGACGTAGCGAACCCCGTGCTCGTGCGTTTGGGCGGGGCCGGACTCTTGGCAACCTTGCTGGCCCTCGTCTACCTCTTTCCGGCTTCGGGCACGCCGATTGCCGGTGTGGGGACGGCCATTGTGTTCAGCTGGGCGAGCTGGATGCTGTACCGCGACAAGTTTGGCCGCGAGCTCGACGTGTCGGTCCCCTGGGAAGACGTCGAGAAGGTCGGTCTCACTGATGAGGGGGTGGTCCTGTGGTTGGTTCCAGGCCCGCTTGGAGCCCCTGCAGTGCCGTGTCCAATCTTCTTTGAGCCAGCTGAAGAGGAAGCTCCAATTATGGACGCGGTGCGTTCACGTTTTGG
>CAYYHT010000146.1:0-12856 GCA_964471355.1 uncultured Enterobacteriaceae bacterium | reverse complement strand
TACCGGATGTGGAACTCGACCGGGAAGCCCGTGGCACCGTCCCAGTTGTTGCGGTCCATCTTGTTGATGTTGCAGCCGCCGCTGCTCTCGTGGAACCCGTAGTTCGAGTAGTTCAGGCCGCAGTCGCCGTACCAGACCTGGCCCCAACGAATCGCGCCACTCTCGGGCACAAAGATGGTGTGGTCCTGCCAGTCGGTGGTGCTTGTGCCAGTGGCTTCTGGGGGGTGCCCGACGCGAATCCACGTCATCTTGCCGGGGCCAAAGCCGTTGCGGGTGGCCGTGTCATCGTGGAACTGCACTTCTTGGCCGTAGAAGAGCATCTCGTCGACGAGGATGCGCACGTCGGCGCCTTGCATCAACATCGCGCGCAGTGAATCCCACGTGCCGACGTCCCAGGTGCCTGCGCCGTCGGTCTTGCCGCCGAGGTGCCAGCGTCCATCACGCATGCACTCGTCGGCGTCGCCCCAGCCGGTGTTGTCGGCGTAGCAGTCCCACTTGTGGACGCCACGGTCGAGCAGGGTCTGCACGTCGGTGCCAATTGGTCCGACTGCCGCATCGACGTAGTCCTTGTTGGCGGCGTCGGTGCCGGCCACCGGCGCAATGGTGGTGAGTGCGCCGGTCAGCACACCGCCGGTGAGCTTGAGGTAGTCGGTCTCGTGCAGGTGGTTGCCGCGAGCGACATCGTTGAGTGCCGTACCGAATCCGAGGCGGTCCGAATGGATGGTGCCGGTCGCGATGTCCAGGGCGTCGTGCACGTGGTCTGTCTGGGCTGCACAGGCCCAAGCGCCGGTATCCATGCGCAGCACATCGCCGTCAGCACAGACCAGGTCGAACAGGCCGCCCTCGAGGTAGGTGATGTCGATCATGCCGTCGGTGTCGATGACCGTGTTGCCGTTGACCACGACGTTGGTGGCGTTGACAGGACCACCCGAGACGGACTCGGCCTTGCCGGCGATGATGGCGTAGGGGACGCTCTGCAGCTTGATGCGGTCCAGCTCGGCGCCCAGGTCGACAGCCAAGCCCATGTAGACGTCGCCGCCCTCGAACAGGGTCTCGGTCAGCTCATTGCCGGCCAGCGCGCCCAGGTCGAGCGTGTAGTAGCCGTTGGTGAAGGTCACTGACGTCTGCTCGCTCCACTGCACGGTTCCGCCGGCAGGGTCGTGGTACAGGATCACGTTGACCGTGTGAGCTCCGTCCAGGGGCAGGCCAGAGGTCGCTTCGTGCAGGCGACCTTGGTGCACCAGCTGCAGGGGCACAGCGGCGGAGGCACTTGCGGTGGCAAGCAGAAGAGAGAGCGGAATCAGGCGCTGGAGCATCGGGAACCTCAAGGTTTCGGGTCTAGGCCCGGCACCTTACGGTTCTAGGGCCGCGCGTCAACGCCGGAAATGACGCGCCCTTCGATGTCCGATTTATGGATCAGGCCGAGGCGTGTGCTGTCGTAGGTGCCCCCGGCGATATTTCCGAGCAAAAGAAACGTATCGGCGCGCAGCTCGCCCTCATAGAGCTGGAGCATCCGCGCTCGGTTCGGCTTGAGTGCATAGGGCTCGCCCGTCGACGTGGTCAGGCGTTCGTCGTTCACGTGGATGTAGAAGATGCCTTCCTCTTCGAGCAACGCCAGCGTGTCGCCGGGCACAGCGCGGACCACCTTGACGACGGGGGTGTCGCGCTTTGCGGGCCGCCAGGTGACCAGATCGCCTCGCTTTGGCTCAATGCAGCCACGAGCAGTCTCGATCTGAAGCGTCGTGCCGGCCTCGACCAGCCCCTTCAGGGACTCTCCGCGCACTTCACGCTGTTCGACCACCGCGGCACAGCCCGCGGTTGCGGTGCCGAGCCATGCCAGCAGGACAAGCAGCACGCCCGTTCAGCGCTGGGTCACGTGGTGGGCCATCCAGTCGACCTCGCCGCGCACGGCAGCCAGATAGATCTCTTGCACCAGCTTGGTGACGCGCCCTGGCTTGCCATTGCCGACCACTCGGCGGTCCAACTCGCGGATTGGAGTCACCTCGGCGGCGGTGCCGACCATGAACGCCTCGTCAGCGACATAGAAGGCGTCGCGGGCGAACACAGCTTCTTCGGCCTTGAGGCCCTCGTGGCCGAGGATCTCCATGATGCAGTTGCGTGTGATGCCCGGCAGGATGTTCAGCACCGGAGGGGTCATGACGGTGTCGCCCTTGACCACGAACACGTTCTCGCCGGTGCCTTCGGCCACGTAGCCGTTCTGGTCCAACATCAACGCTTCGTCGTAGCCGTCGTCGTTGGCTTCGTAGCGGGCCAGGATCGAGTTCACGTAGTGCCCGACGATCTTGGCGCGCTGCAGCACGCTGTTGGGGTGGTTGCGGGTGAAGCTGCTGGTCTTGAGCCGCACGCCGCGCTTCATGCCCTCGTCGCCGAGGTACGCACCCCACTCCCAGGTGCCGATGGCCACGCGCACGTTGTTTCCGCGCGCACCGAGCCCCATGGCGCCGTGGCCCAGGAACATCAGCGGCCGCACATAGGCGTCGGTCAGCTTGTTCGCTTCTAGAGTGGCCAGGCAGGCCTCGGCCAGCTCGTCGCGGGTGTAGGGCAGGGGGTAGTGCACCATCTTGGCCGACAGCTCGAACCGTTCGAGGTGTTCGGGAAGGCACCAGATGCCTGCCTTGCCGTTGGGTTGTGTGTAGGAGCGAATGCCCTCGAACACGCCAAGCCCGTAGTGCAGCGTGTGTGACAGCACGTGGACGTTGGCGTCGGCGAATGGCACCAACTCTCCGTCCATCCACACGAATTCTGCTTCGATGCCCAAGGTCAACCCTCCAGGATGTTTCCGTCTCGGTCGAGCTCGATGATGGGGAGCCCGAACTTTTCCACGTCGGCGTAGACGACCTCTCTGTCGCCGACCACGAGCCAGAACACGTGATCCATCGACACGCGCTTCTTCAGTGCGCCGTTCGCGGAATCCAGAGTAACGCCCTGCACGCCGGGAATGAAGCGCTCAGGCCAGTCGGCCGGCAGTCCATATCGCCAGATGCTGGCCTGCTCGCCGATCAATGCGCCAACAGTTTCGTAGTTGCCGGGGTAGCCATTGATTTCGTAGCTCTGGAAATAGGCGAGCTCTTCGGCAGTGACGGGTCGGTCCCCGAGCACCCCTTCGACTTCACTCTTGAACTCGGCGAGCGACGGTCCAGTGACCGCTGTCTGGACCGAGGCCGCGCAGTACCACAGGCCGGGTCCGTACAGATCGTCCATGGTACCGCAACGAGCACCATAGGTGTACCCCTTGTCTTCGCGCAGATTCATGTTCAGGCGGGCGGTAAAAGCCCCACCCAGAACCAGGTTGCCCATGGCGAAGTCGAAGTAGTCCTCGTCACCTCGAGCCCCTACGACGCTGCCCATGCGCACCATGGACTGCGCCGCACCCGGCTTGTCGATGAAGTACATCACCTGCTTGTCGGGCTGTGTGGGCTCGGCAACAGGCTTGGGAGAGGCGATGTCCGCCGGCTTCCAGGACGCGAGTCGCGCCTCGAGCAGGGGCACAATCTCGTCGGCGGTCAGAGACCCACCCACCAGAATAATGGCGTTGCTTGGCCCGATATGTTTGCCATACCAGCCCTTCATGTCCTCGGTGGTCAGCGCCTTGTAGCTGTCTTCTGTCGCCGGCCTTCCGCGGTAGGCGGCGCCGTACATGATCTTGCGGAACGCCGTGCGAGCGATGTTCGACGGGTCTTCGCGGCCCGCGACCACAGCGGCGAGCCGGCGCTTGCGCACGATCTCCCAGTCATCTTCGGGGAACTCTGGCTGCAGCAGCACCTTGGCCCACAGGTCCAGCGTGGGCTCTAGATTGCGCTTGATCCCCGATGCCGCCACCGTGGCGCCATCGAAGTTGGCTGACGAGCCGACCGACGAACCCAATGTCGTGGCGGCGCTGTCGATCTGCTCTGCGGAGAGTCCACCTGCTCCCTCGTTCAGCATGTCCATGGTGACGGCCGCGAGGCCCTCTTTGCCCTCTGGATCTGCGAAGCCGCCGACGTTGAACAGCAACTGCATGCTCCACAGCGGCACCTCGTTGTTGGTGGCGACCACCACCTCAAGACCGTTGGAGAGCGTGCGGCGCTCGGTCTTAGGCATCTTGAAGTTGGGCACGGGCAGCGGATCTGGCTTGACGCGCTTTCCGGACTCGTCCGGCACATTCAGCACCACCGGCTGGGGCTCGGGGGTCTCGGGCAGGTCTTCGACGGGGGCATCACCGCTTGTGCAAGCGGCCAGCAACAGCATGGAGGCGATCATGGCTTGTCTCCTTCGGGCCAGATGTGCAACACGACACGCGGCTGCGACAGCGTCTGCTTTCCGACGGTGGTCACGTCAGCGCTCGTGGCCTTGAGGTAGCGGTCGAGGTCGGTCTGCAGTGAGTCCGGCTCGTTCATATAGAAGGTGTAGCTGTTCAGCAGGTTGGCCTTGCCGCTGATGGTCTTGATGCTGCCGTAGAACATCTTTTCGTAGTTACTGCGGGCGCCCTGCAGCTCCTCTTCGGTGGGCGGGGCTGTCTCCCAGACACCTCCGAGGATTTCGTCGATGGCCGTCACCAGCTCGTCGGTGGTGTGACCTTTGGCCGCTGTGGCGCTGATCACATAGGTCGAGCCGTGGTAGGCCGAGGCTTGCCAGGCGCTGACGTCTTGGGCGATCTGCTTTTCTTGGACCAGCACCTTCTGCAGGCGGCTGTCCTTGCCGTCGGTGAGGACGGACGAGAGCAGGTCGAGCTCGGCGTCGCCAGGCTTGTAGAAAGCCGGAGCGCGCCAGGCCATCCAGACCTTTTGGTGGGGCACGTCGTCGTACTCTCGCAGCTCGATGTTCTCGGCGAGGGGACCGGGATCGGGCACCTCGACGCGGGCAGGATCTTCGCCCCGTGGAATGCCGCCGAACTGTGCTTCGATGAGGTTCTTGGCAGTGGCCTCGTCAAAGTCGCCGGCGACCACGAGGACTGCGTTGTTTGGCACATACCACTTGCGGAAGAACGCCTTGACGTCGTCGAGCTTGGCGTTGTCGAGGTCTTCATGGGACCCGATGGTCAGGTGCTGGTACGGGTGTCCCTCGGGCCACAGCGCCTGGTAGTAGGTCTTGCGCGCCTCGCCATAGGGAGGGTTCTCGTACCGTTGACGTCGCTCGTTTCGGACCACCTCTTGCTGGTTCTTGAGCATGGTCTCGTCGAGGACCTCGAGCAGCCAACCCATGCGGTCCGACTCAAGGAACAGTGCGAGGGGAAGGTGCTGTGCGGGCACGGTCTCGAAGTAGTTGGTGCGGTCAAAGGACGTGGTGCCGTTGATCTTGGCTCCCACCTCTTGCAGAGGTGTGAAGTACTCACCCGGATTGTTTGGCGAGCCCTGGAACATCAGGTGCTCGAACAAGTGCGCAAAGCCGGTCAGGCCCTTGGTCTCGTCCTTCGACCCCACGTGGTACCAGATGTTGGTGTGCACGATGGGTGTCGAGTGGTCCGGGGCGAGGATGACATCGAGTCCGTTGTCGAGCTCATAGCGCTCGTAGGGAATCGTTAGGTCACCCGCAAGTGCGGCGGCAGTGAGCAGCCATGCCAGTGTTGGCATCAGGTCCTCCGTGGAAGCGGCGAAGTGTAATGGATCCGGGCAGACGATTGGAGGTTGCGGTACAGTGCGAGCCAACCCGGCGGAGATAGCTTGCACGCAGCTCGTTTACTCGCGGTTCCGACCGCCCTACTGATCGCGACTGGCTGCGGGTCCAATTGGGTGATCCAAGTCGGCGCGAACGGGCGCTGTGTCGAGAAGCCCTACTTCTTTGACGACGATGGCGATGGCTGGGGAATCGAGGACGATGCTCATCCACGTCAACTGCGCTGTCAGCCCGATCTTGATGCCGGCTTCGTCAGCCGCAATGCGCGGGACTGCGACGACAACGACGATCAAGTGACCGGCATGGTGGGCGCGATCTGTCCCCAGGATATGACGATTGGAGATACGACGTTTGTTGGCTTCGTAGGAGGAGAAAGCGAGTACATCGCCGTGCTCGACCCGACGCCGGCCAGCTTCCCCTTCGAGGCCTCGAGCTCGTGCGAGTTCTGGGGCTACTGGGACGAGAATGATTCCGCCGGTGCCTGGCTCGCGACGTTCAATTCCCTGAACGAGGTGAGCGAGCTGCAGACCTTGGTCGAAGAGGCTGGCCACGAGACATACGCCGCGTTCCTCGGCATCGACCATGACGGAAGCGCATGGGGTTGGCAGGACGATGCGTCGCTCTCACTGACCGACATCTCGCCCTGTGGTGGTGTGTTGCCCGATGTGAATGACGTCGACGACTACCAACAGCTGGCACTGGTGCGTCCAGAAGGTGGCGGCGAGTGGTGTCTGGGCACGCCCGCCGATGCGGGTTCCTACGCACACGACGAGATTCCCGAGACCGGGCTCTCTCCGGACTACTACGCGCCACTCTACGGTCACTACATCTGCGAGAGACCACTGCCTGATTCCGAAGCCTTCCAGGTGCCGCCGCCGGGCTACGAAGGCGCAGCGGCAGACACCGCAGAATAGGAATCGCGGCGGTTTTCCCCCGTAGATCCTCTCCCGGTCGGTGTGCAACGATCTAATGCCCCCGATCCGTTTGAGAAGAGGCGCCCCGAAGGCTAGATCGCAGCCTCTATGAGTACGTCTCGAACCCTCTTCCGCATGTCCGCCGCACTGGTCCCCCTGACCGTGGCACTGCTGGTGTTCGGATCGACCGTGCGGGCCAATGGAGCCGGGCTGGCTTGCCCAGACTGGCCCCTATGCTTCGGCCAGGTCTTGCCCGTTCTCGACTTTGGCGTGTTCCTCGAGTTCGGGCACCGCGTGCTCGCCAGCTTTGTCAGCCTCTGGTACGTGATGATTGGCGTGTTCGCCTGGCGATGGGGCATGCCGGCCAATGTGAAGCGCGTCTGGCTGTTTGGTCTGGCCGTGCTTGGCGTCCAGGTGGTGCTGGGTGGAATGACCGTGCTGCACTTGCTGGCCGAGTGGACCGTCACCAGCCATCTGTTGTGCGGCAACGCGTTTTCGCTTGTGCTTTTCGTGCTCACCGCCTCGATCTACGAGGTCGATTCGCCCATCGAGCGTGCCCCGATTCAGCCCGCTCAGCGTGCTGCCGCCGGCCTGCTTGCGGTTGCGGTGCTCGCTCAGCTGACTCTCGGCGGACTGGTCTCCTCCAGCATGGCGGGGCTCGCCTGTGGCACTTGGCCGTCATGCAATGGTGCGGGCTGGTTCCCCACCTTCCAGGGGCTGGTGGGCCTGCAGGTCATGCATCGCATCGTCGCCTACACCGTTGGTGCAGCCGCCCTGACCGCACTCCTCTCGACCATGGGACGCGGTCGCACGGGCAAAGCCTCGATGTTGGTCTTCGGCTTGGTCGTGGCGCAGATCGCGCTGGGCATCGCCAACGTGCTCATGCTCATTCCAGTTGAAGTCACAGTCATGCACGCAGCGGGTGCTGCCGGCATCGTGCTGGCAGCTACTTGGCTCAATCTTGAGGTCTGGAAGTCACCTCTGCACGCTTCCGCACCTGCAGCCACGATGGAGCCGGTCCGATGAGCGTTGCACCCGACGCATTGCCGAATCTGCACGAACTGTCATGGGCTGACAGCCTGCGCATCTACGTTGACATCGCACGCCCCAAGGTCATGGCGTTGGTCGTGTTTACCGCCGTTCCAGCACTGGCTCTGGGACAGGTTGGCTGGCCCAGCGCGGGCAAGGCCTTCTGGGTCCTGTTTGCCACCGCACTGGCGGGCGCCGCGTCCTCGGCTTTGAACGCCTACGTCGAGCGTGACGAAGACGCCAAGATGGCCCGCACACGCCGGCGAGCGTTGCCTTCGGCCATCCTGATGCCACGGGTGGTGCTGGCCTACGGCATTGGTCTGACCTTCATCTCCACCGCGCTGCTCAATGCCGTCGGCGGACCGCTGGCCGCCGCAGTCGGATTTGGCACCATCGCCTTCTACGTGGGCGTCTACACCATCTGGCTCAAGCCGCGCACGCCCCAGAACATCGTCATTGGCGGTGCTGCAGGTGCGACAGCGCCTCTGATTGCTTCTGCAGCCATGGATGGCCACATCTCGCTGGGTGCGTGGCTGCTGTTCGGCATCGTGTTCCTGTGGACGCCACCGCACTTTTGGGCGATCGCCATCTTCCGCCGCAACGACTACGCCAAAGCGGGCTTCCCGATGATGAACCTCGTCGTTGGCGACCAGCCCACCCGCTGGCGCTCATTGGCCTACACGGTCGTCCTTGTTCCGTTCACGATGTTGCCGGTCTATCTCGGCTACCTGGGCTGGTTGTACGCGGTTCCCGCGCTGCTGCTCGGTGGTTGGTTCACCTGGCGCGTCATTCGTTCTATACAGGTACAGAAACCAGAAGAAGACTGGAAGGTCTTCAAGGCTTCGACGATGTACCTGATGCTTCTCTTCCTCTCCATGATCGCGGACCTCATCTAGGTCCTCGGAGGAATCGTGTCCCACAATCCCGTCTCCAACGTAGTCACTCCCTTCGTCGTGCTTGCACTTGCGGGCGCCACGCTGGCCGGCTGCATCCAGATGCGCAATGACATCGACCCCAAGCCGGTCGCCGAGCGCTACGCGTTTCGGAACACTGCCGAGCCGTGCGCTTCGTGGCTTCGCAGCCACAAGACTGGCTATCTCTACTGCGCCTCTCCGGCTGTCGATGTGCCCTACACAGCACCCCCGGCGGCTGCGTCCGAGGGCACCGACGAGCCCGTCCAAGAGATCGAAGACATGGAGCACCTCATGGCGCACGGCGAGACGGTGTTTGCCAAGACCTGCGCTGCCTGCCACCAAGGCGAAGGCCAGGGCATCGAGGGCATGTTCCCCCCATTGGCCAACAACGGCGAGTTCTTTGCCGACAAATCCAAGCACCTCGACATCATCATCAACGGCCTGACCGGCGAGATTGAAGTCCTGGGCGTCAAGTACAACAGTGCGATGGCCCCCCTCGGCGCCACCCTGTCGGACTACGACATCGCAGCGGTCGCCACATTCGAGCGCAACAGCCTGGGCAACAGTCTGGGTGGCATCGTCACCATGGCCGAGGTCAAAGCGGCGCGCTGATGGCCGACGAGCCCGAGGTCCCGCCAACCGAACAGCGCAACGACTGGGGCAGCGAGCCCTGGGCCCTGCCCGGTGGGCCGAACCTGATTATCGGCACCTGGATTGTCTTTACCGTCAGCGGTGCAATCTTGGGCGTGGTGTACATGGAGCCGGACACGTGGCCGCTGTGGAGGCGCTTGTTCGCCGGCACGCTGGGGGGCATGGCCTCGGCGCTATGCCTCACCGCTGGACGGATCATTCGCGGCTGAAGCGGCGCGTGTGGGCAGGTGTGGCTGGCCTAAGGGGTAGGCGAGCGCTTCGAGTCCGGCTTTTTGAATTCGCCGTCTTTGCCGTTCTTGTAGTGTCCGAAGACGTACCAAGCCACGCCGCCAATCATCAGCAGCGGGCCGATGGTCAGGAATAGCGTGCTACGCAGCAGAGCGCCCTCTTGCTCGGGGGTGGCATAGCCACACACGGCACAGGCGAAGAGCACAAGGTTGGCGGCAGTCCCGACCATGCCTACCAATAAACCTGCCAATAGATGATCGGCCACAAACCGACCACGAAGTACCAGAAGATGCGGCCAGCGCGGAAGCTGTCCTTGTCCAGGGTGCCCTGGGTGAGGTGGTAGTAGAGCCACAGCACCGCACAGAGACCGCCGATTGCATGCAGCCCATGAGCGCCCACAATCAGGTAGAAGAAGGCCGCGTGTACGCTGGTCGACATGGTCAGCCCGGCAGCGATGAGCTGGGCCCATTCGGAGCCCTGCAAGCCGACGAAGAGCGCGCCGAGGATGACGCTGGCCATCATTGGACGCTTTGCGCTGTCCGGAGACTCGGTGAATTTTCGACCGGCGTAGAACATGAGCAGGCCGCTTGCGATGAGGGCCGCGGTGTTCAGCGCCGTGGCGGCCACAGGCAGCAGTGGCTGTCCGGGGGGAGGCCAGATGGGCACCGACGTGCGGGCGATGCTGTGGGCGCTGATGAAGCCACCAAACATCATGACCTCGGTCATGATGAACAGGATGGTGCCCAACACGGCGTTGGGCAGAATCTTGCGCTCTTCGGGAGGAGGCGCGGGGTGAATCAGTCTGAGATCTGGTGCCTCATCTGTCCCCATACGTGCCCCCGCGATCATCAGTGGTGTTCGCCGTCGGGCGCTTTTTCGGTCTCGTGGCCGGCGTCGTCGCCGTGTCCAGCGTCCGCGCCATGGCCTGCATCGTCCCCATGTCCGGCGTCATCGTGGCCATGTCCGGCATCTCCGCCATGTCCGGCGTCATCGTGTCCAGCGCCGTGACCGCCAGCGTCGCGAATTTTGGCGCGCTCGACGTTGCGGGCAATGGCCTCTTCAGCGCTATAGTTCACCCAGTTTCGGCCCGAGTGGTTGCTGATGTCGACGGCACTGCCGGCGAAAAACAACCCCATGAACACGACGCTGGTGATCAGGAAGTAGTGCACAAACCGGGGCTCGCTGGTCAGATGCATAAAGTAGTGGATGACCATACCGGCCTTGACGCATGCGATGCCAAAGGCCGTAAACAGCACGAACGCGAACCGTAGGTTGCCCTCGGGCATGAACTCGGCGACTTCCGGTCCCGCCACACTGACGAACAGCAGGACGCAGAGGATGGCCCAGATCTTGACGTAGTGCTGGATGTGGTCATCACCGTGGTCGCCGTGACCGTGGTCACCGTGCGCTTCTGGACTTGCAGTAGCTTCAGACATTTCGTTCACCTACTTCGCGATGTAGAGGAGCGGGAAGAGGAAGATCCAGACCAAGTCGACGAAGTGCCAGTACAGGCCGACGTTCTCGACGCGGTGCAGATCGCGGCCCTGCCGTGCGTCATAGGCGACAAAGCCCATGATGATGGCGCCGACGATGACGTGCGCAGCATGGACGCCGGCGGCGACGTAGTAGAAGGACCAGAAGGGGCTGGACGTGATGGTGAAGCCGTGGGCAATCTCGGTGGGCCACTCGATGCCGAACTTGATGCTGGCAAAGGTGACGGCGCCGCCAATGGTCAGCAACAGGTAGTTGCTGGCTTTGACCCCATCGCCTTTCTCGGCGTAGTGGTGAGCGATGACGGCGGTCAGGCTCGAGGTCAGCAGGACCAGTGTATTGAACGTGCCGATGCGCACATCAGTGTGTGCGGCCTCGTACGTCCAATCCACGTGGTTGATGCGGTGCATCAGGTAGGACATCAGCACGCCGCCGAAGATGACGACTTCGGAGGCAAGCAGCCACCAGACCGCCAGCTTGCCGGTCGGAACGCCTGTGGCGCTGCGCGTTGTTGCGATGGGTCGGAATCCCATGGTCAGCTCCTAGTTGGGTTCGTTTTGTGGCCAGTAGTCGAGCTCGCGCCCGGGTACCGAGTATTCGTAGGGGCCACGGTACACAGTCGGCATCTGGTCCGGAGGCCAGTTGCCGTGCCCGGGGCAGACAGTCGGGGTGGTCCACTCGAGTGTTCCGGACTTCCACGGGTTGCGAGGCGCGATGGGTCCCCGGAACATGCTGTAGAAGAAGTTGAACAGGAACACGACCTGGAACGAGATGAGCACCAACAACGACACGGTCGCCATCACTCGCAGCGACTGCATGTCAGGCGTCGCGAGCTCGGGGAAGTGGTTGTAGTTGTAGATACGGCGATGCTGGCCTGCAGCACCCAAGACGAACAACGGCATGAAGATGCAGTTGAACGAGATGAAGGTGCCCCAGAAGTGAATCTTGCCCAGGGTCTCGTTCAACATGCGGCCGAACATCTTGGGGAACCAGAAGGTCAGCCCTGTGAACGTGCCGATGAACGCGATCGGGAAGAACGTGTAGTGGAAGTGAGCCAGCACGAAGTACGTGTCGTGGAAGTAGATGTCGGCGCCTGAGGCCCCGAGGAAGATGCCCGTGACGCCGCCGATGAGGAAGGTCGCGATGAACCCGAGCGCCCACAGCATCGGTGTGGTGTAGCGGATCGAGCCGCCGTACAGCGTGGCGATGTACAGGAACATCATCTCGGCGATGGGAATCGAGATGAGCACGGTGGTGACGGTGAACACGTTGGCCATGCGCGGGTCGATGCCCGAGATGAACTGGTGGTGTGCCCAGACGAAGAAGGACAGCACGCCGGTACCGATGGTCGTGTACAGGATGGTCTGGTAGCCGAACAGCTTCTTGCGGCTGAAGACCGTGATGACCTCGGCCACAAAGCCCGTTGCGGGCAGCAGCACGACGTACACCTCGGGGTGTCCGAAGAACCAGAACAGGTGCTGCCAGAGCACGGGGTCTCCGCCCTGGCGTGGGTCAAAGAAGCCCGTGTTCAGCTGCTGGTCGAAGATCAGCATGATGGCGCCGGCAATCAGCGGACCGACCGAGACCATGAACAAGATGCTGGCGATGCAGATCATCCAGACGATCATCGGAACGTCCATGGCACGCATGCCCGGAGCGCGGCTGTTCATGGCCGTGGTGATGAAGTTGATGCCGCCTAAGAGGAAGGCGGCAAACTCGAGCGCCACCGCGACGACCCACAGTGTGGAACCCAGGGGCGTCAGGCTGTATTCAGAGTTCGATGACAGCGGCGGGTAGGCCGTCCAAGCGCCGCCGAAGCCGCCACCTGGAACGAACCACGAAGTGATGAGCACCAGGCAGCTGACCAAGAAGATTTGGTAGGACAGGCGATTGAGACGTGGGAACACCATGTCGTCAGCGCCGATCATCAACGGAATCAGGAAGTTGCCGAACGCGGCAATGAGCACCGGCATCGCGACCCAGAAGATCATGATGGTGCCGTGGTTGGTGACCAGC
>CAYYHT010000145.1:4539-12900 GCA_964471355.1 uncultured Enterobacteriaceae bacterium | reverse complement strand
CGAGAGCGGTGTCCCGAGTCGTCCGGGATCCGGGCAGCGGTGCCGAAATATGGAGGTGCAGGGCGCTGAAAACCGAGCGGAGCGAGTTTTTCAACGGCCTGCCTAGGGGCAGCTCGCTTCATCGAGCACCGTTCCCAGGCCTCTCATCCAAGACGCCTCGGCATCGGCCGCCGCCTGGTCGCGCACATCGAGGGCCTTGAGCAGCGCGTCTTCGGAGGCACCAAGTCGCGCGCTGACCACTTCATGCCGGTCCGGGGTCCATGGAAGCGTGCACACGCCCCCTGCACCGACTCGCTTCATGCGCCCGCGCAGGGCTGTGGCCGCCTTCACCCGGTCGTCCTCGTCGATGACGTCCTTGGGAATCCAGACAAAGTCGCCAAGCCCCAGAACGTTCGCAAACACAGGAGTCTGAACGCGCTCACCGCGGTCGAAGGCGTCCTGCCGCACCTGTGGCGCAACCGTCGCGTGCAGCATGCTGGCGGTGTTGAAGCTGCCAATGTTGTCGAGGGCCTCGATGAAGCGTCCGGTGAAGACGGAGTGTCCCCCCGGTCCGCCGTCGAGAACGGGCTGGTCCGCGCGTCCTGCGGTCAGGATCTGAAAGGCGGGCTCGCTGGTTGCAGCGGCGATGTAGGCCTCGTCGACATCTGGCCGCATCGCGTCGCGCGTGGCCAAGATGCCGCCGTAGCAGGCGTCGACGACCATGAACTTGTGCTTGGCTGGAATGCGCTTGCCAATGACGTCCTTGAGCTGGGACATCGAGATGTTGTCGATGAGCAGCCGGTCTCTGGCAAAGGAACCGTCGTGAGGAACGAGGTAGCCAATGGACTCGCCGTCCGTCGTCTCTTCTTGGGTGCCATGACCTGCCCAGAAGATGAACAGGGCGTCTTCGGGGTCGAGGTCTCGGTAGCTGTCGAGCGCCGCCAGCACGTTGGCTCGCGTCGCGTCCTCGTTGACGAGTACGTTGACGGTCGCGAACTCAAAGCGGTCGCCCAGGGCGGACTCGATCCCCTCGGCATCGGACACCGCATACTGCAGGTTCAACGTCGTATCGACGTAGTCATCGATGCCGATAATGAAGGCATGTTGCTCGTGGTAGGGACTGCGCTTGATCTCGACCAGCTTCTTGACCCCAAATCCGCGAACTGCGGCGGATGGAGCCTCCGGCACAGTGACCGGCGTCCCCTCGTCTGGGGCGGGGTCGGGCACGACCGGCTCGTCTGCAAAGGCGAGCGCGACACATAGAAGGGTGGACATCATGAACAAAGCCTAGTCCCTTGGTCGCCACATGACCCTGACATCCGCTGTCCAGCCATCGCGATGTTCGGGCCGGTCCAGCTCTGGCACGTCATTCTCGAGGGCACCCACCAGGCCAATGCCCTCTTTGTCGGGTGGCAAGAAGGCGTCTGCGTCGACATAGCTGAGGCGGAAACCGAGCCCCAGATGCTTTCGCGTCGGACTCATCAGACCAATGCTGGGGCGGACGCCAAAGTTGGAGCCGAAGGGAATCCGCGTGTCGAAGCCGTAGTACTCCTCGCCTTCATAGGTCAGGTAGCGCTCGGCCAGCCAGGGCTCGCCCACGATGCCGCGAGCAAAAGCCACGTTGTTGCGCCCGGGGCCGACCGGGGCCCGAAGTTCCGGCGAAAGAGAGAGCCAGGGCCGCCACCCACGCGAGGTCAGAAACACTCGAGCGGTGATCGACGAGACCGCCACGGCGCCGACTTGATCGAGGCGCCACTGAGTTCCCGACACCGGCTGTGCGGGGTCGTAGACAAAGTTTCCGACCGCGGGGGTGCCCCACTCACTCGTGACCAGCTCGCGAGTGGCCGGGTCGTCGATGTTGCGAAACACGTTGATGCGGGTCTGGTAGTGGGCGCTGATGAAGCTCATCTCGCCGGCGATGCCGAACTCAAAGAATTTGGTTGCGCGGATCATGATGGCCCATGGAAGACCTGGGTAGTAGCGCCGGTACGCCCAGCTGGTGCTACGGGAGCCACACAGCTCGGCGCAGTACAGCGGGTTTTCAGCTCCGCTCGTGGTCAGAGCCCGCTCATCGACATCAAAGATGGTGACCGTGCCGAAGTGGTCGGCAGTGTGCCGCAGCGACACCCCAAGCTCGATGTTCAAGCCCAAGCTCTGGGCGGCCGCAAGGATCAGCCGACTGGCGGTCTCGGGGACTGCCGGAAAATCGTCGGGAAGCTCTTGCTGCGGGTCGAGCAGCGCGCTCCAGTACACGGCCCCACGTGCGTCAGCGACCTGAACCACACTTGGCAGGCTCATGGGACGCAGGGAGCTGGCCACACCATCGACATAGGCGGTGCTGTTGATGACCGGATGCAGGGTCTGCGGATCGACTGCCGGTGCCCGTTCCGCCGAGGCGTAGAGCAGGGACAGCCCCGCTTCCACCTCGAGCACGACGGCCGGCAAAGGCTCGTCGCTCGCCACGAGTCGCGCAGCCTGCAGTGACAGCAGCGCCCCGGCCTGGTCGTTGAGCCGGTGGTGAAACACCGCCTCGGAGCGATGTGTGGCCGCCACAGTTCCCGAGCTCAGCAACTCCCCCGCACAACCAATGGCACGGCGCAGCTCGAGTTGCCGCTCGACCGCTGCATCGTCGGACAGCACCGACCACCCTGTCATGGCGGCGACAGCCAGCGTTCCGACCTCTTCATCGGTGGTTGCGCCACCGGGACAACCACGCATGCCGTCGTTCGCAACAGCAACGGGGGTCAGCATCAGAGCCGTGAGCGCCAAAATC
Organism: uncultured Enterobacteriaceae bacterium; assembly: GCA_964471355.1. Taxonomy (GTDB): domain Bacteria; phylum Myxococcota_A; class UBA796; order UBA796; genus CAYYHT01. The sequence goes on along the minus strand of CAYYHT010000145.1, from coordinate 10,148 downwards.
GAGGGCATGCCGCAGATTACCGTAAGTGACAGACATCGCCGCGCTCAGCACCTGGGTTACCCTCCGCAGCGTCAAGACCAACTGTTGGAGGTCCCTTGAACCGTTCCGTGTCCCGACTGGTTGTCGGCGGTGTTTCCCTGATTGCCTGTGCCGCCCTCATCCAAGGTTGCGCCAAGAACATCCCCGAAGGTGCCGCGGTGTGGGAGCGCCTCCCTGCCCCCACCAAAGAGGCCGTGCTCCTCGGAACCAGCGAAGACGAAGCCACCGGTGGCGTCGCGCTCTGGCAGGGCTTCGAGCTGGGATGGGGCTACAACCATCGCATCAACCGCATCGGCTCCACCCTCGAGCAGAGCGTTGACGGCTGTCCCCACGACGGTGGCGAGGCAGACAAGCTGTGCACAGTGAAGTGGCGCAACACCGGTGCTTCGGGCACAGGTCCCGACACGGCCGGAACGCGCACCTACCTCGAGCTCGTCTCGGCGCAGGGCGTCGGCTTCTCGACGGTCACCCAAGAGCTGATCATCACCGGCAAAGAAGACACTGACCTCACCGCCGAGATGGTTGTCGAGGTGCCCCTCAGCGCCATGTCGGCACGCATGCCCCACCACGTGGCCGTGCTCAATGGGTTCGACCTGTTGGCCCTCGACAGCGCCGACAAGTTCATGGACTTCGAGCTGGCCGTGGGCGAGCCCACCATCGAGGGCGAAATCGCCAAGGTCCCCGTGACAGCCAAGGGCCAGTTCAGCTGCAGCAGCCCCGAGTGCCCCATGACCGACGAGGTGGACTACTCCATTCAAGTGGCGGTTCTGGTCGTCAGTGGAACCCCCGAATCCCTCGAGACCAGCGTGATCACGACCACCGCCGAATACGACTGGGACAGCTCGGCAGAGCTCGACGAGAGCGTGCACAACCAAGCGCTCAGCTACGAGCCGCCCGAGCGCACCCGCGCCCTGGCTTTCCAGAGCTTCAAGATCGACCTCGACCGCGAGCTGCACATGCTGCAGTTCGGCATGCATGTTTCCGGCAACCCCGAGATGGACCTGCGCTTTAAGAACTGGCGCAAGGGCATGAAGAACGAGGCGCCCCCCGGCTCCTACACCGCCTACCGCGAGGAAGGCGGCGCCAAGTGGGAAGCCAACGTCATCGCGCTCGACTTCGCCAAGGCTTCGCTTGTCCCGCTCTCCGAAGACGGGCAGATCAAGTGGCGAGGCTGGGGCCGCGATGCGAACAGCGACGAGGCCGTAATCGACGGTGAACTGAAGTACGCCCAGCGCACGAACTACGACCCGCCCGAGGGGTCAACCTTCGGCACCGAGGACGTCGGCGAGACCCGCGGCGCCTTCGACCCCATCCTGCGCGCTCTCAAAAAGGGACGCGACCGGCAGCGCCTCGAGCCGTACTGCAATGACGGCTCCAAAGTGGACCTCGCAGCGGACGGCCAGCTCGCCTCTCGCTTGCAGCAGGTGCTGCTCACCGCCCAGCTGCTCGACGAGCTCGGGCCCGCAGCCCTCTCGGCCGAAGCGGTCAGCTTCCAGCCTGACGAGGGCGACGATGCAGCCGAAGAGGGTGCCGAGGCACCCGACAGCCGCATCGTGTTGGCCAAGGATATCGCCATCGAGGGCCGGGAGTTCGGCGGCTTGGTGCACATCCGTGACGTCAAGGGCGGACAAGAGGTCTGGGGAGAGGACTGGTGGACGCGCGATGCTGCCAAGCTCGGCACCCAGCTCGACGGAGCCATCACCGTCAATGAAGAAGGCACTCTGTTCGACGGGGTGGTCTGGCAGACCCAGGAAGGAGATGCCGGCGCCTTGCTGCCGGCCTTCTCGGGCACCATTACGCACAAGGGCGACAAGATCGTGGCCAAGCTGCTGACGCCATGCGGCGAGGACCTCGCTGTCAGCTTGACGACGCGCGATGCCGGTGAGTGCGCCAGCCTCGACGGCGGACTCGCATCGGGCAAGGTCAGCTCCGGCAAGGCCAGCTTCGACCTGGCCTTTGACGATGCATGCGACAGCTGCAACCGCCCTGAAGGAACAGAGGGCGACGAAACGGCGCAGGTGTGTTTCAAGTAGCGCTGCCGCTGCTCACGGTCGCCGCCAACGTCGCGGCGGCTGAGGAGCTGGGTGAACGGCGCGCTCTGCTGATCTCCATGTCCGACTACGGCTACGACGACCCGCAGACGGGCTGGAAGGATCTCAACGCACACAACGACTCTGCCTGGTTGACCGAGGCTCTGGTGTCTCGGGGCTTTGCCGCAGACCACATCGCGCGCATCGCGGACAAGGACGCCACACGGGACGGCATTCTGGACGCGCTCCGGGCCCTTGAGAACCGTACGCAAGCAGGCGACCACCTCGTCGTTCACTACAGTGGACACGGCCAGCAGCTGCGCGACGACGATGGGGACGAGGTCGACGGCTATGACGAGTCACTGGTGCCGTACGGCGCTCCGATGGCACAAGACGGCTACGACGGCGGCAAACACCTGCGCGATGACGACCTTGCTAAGTCCATCAAGGCCCTTCGCCTGAAGGCAGGCCCAGGCGGTTCGGTGGCCATCCTGCTCGACAGCTGCCACTCTGGAACCGCGACGCGCGGGCGCATCGAGCGGGGCGGAGCTGAACCCCTCGGGGAGCCCGCCACCATCTCCGGTGCTGTTGCGCGCGGCGCTGACTTTGCCGCACCCGATTCCGACCCCGCGCTGGCCCCGTCGGTTGTGCTCAGCGCTGCGCGCTCCAAGCAGCTGGCCCGGGAAGTGACGCGCGGCGACGGCAGCCCCGGAGGCGCATTCACCACGGCGCTGGTGCAGACCCTTCGAGAACCGCGCCCTCTGCTCACATGGACCGATGTCTACGAGCGCGTGCGCGCCAAGATGAGCCAGACGGCGAAGGGCCAGGTGCCTCAGATCGAAGGCCAGAGCGACACGGTGCTGTTCGACGGCACGCAAGTCGAGCGTGGTGCTTGGTTCACTGTGGACCGCGTCCGCGGCGATGAGATTCGACTGGCTGTTGGCGCCATCGACGGCCTGCTGCCCGGATCGGTCATTGAGCTGCATCAGGCCACTGCCACAGAGCCTGGCAAGGACACGCTTGTCCACAAGAGCACGGTCACCACCGCCACCGGCTCCACGGCGACCATCGCTAAAGGCAAGCTCGAGCTGCCCGACAGCGAGGTCATCGGGCTGCGCGCGTTCGTCACATCGTGGGCACCGCTGCCCGCCGAGCTGCTCAGAGTGATGATCGCGCAGCCCGACAAGGCCGTCGCCAAGCGCTGGAAGTCAGTGCTGGCCGAACAACCGTTGGTCGTCCTGGTCAAGAGCGAGCCTGACGTCGTGCTCGACCACGAGGCCCAGCTCGAAGGACTCACGGCACTGGCTCATGCCAAGCTTGTGGGTCAGCTCGAGATGGGCGGCGCAAAACACCGCGCCGAGTTTGCCCTGGTTCCCCGAGAAGGGGGCGACTGCGAGCGGCCCGGGACGGCCGCGGGCGGCACCGAAGGGCTTGAGCTCAGCAACGGCCAGATGTTTCAGGTGGCTGTCACCAACACGGGAACCCTGCCTAGCTTCCTGACCGTCATCCACATTGGCGAGGACGGAACGGCCATGCAGCTGTTCCCCGACAAGATCTCCATCCCCGAAGAGCTCCAAGCAGGACGGAGCTTCACGCTGCCCCTGTGCCTCGATGCCACAACCGGCACCGACCGGCTCAAGCTGTTCGCCACACGCCATCCGGTCGATCTAGGCCCGGTCCTGGGTCACACCCCAGCGACGCGAAGCGCCGACCCGATGCAGCTGCTGCTGAACGAAGCCAGCCGTGGCACTCGGGCAGGACGCTCGACCGCCACACTCGATGACGGCTTCACCGCCGATCTGGTCTGGACGACCATTCCGTAGTCGTTCCTATTCCTCGACGGGAATGCGGCGAATCTCGGTCAGGGCCTTGCCCTCGCGGTACATGATGGTCGTCAGCATCGGGCGATCGGCCACCCACGCGGGTCCTTCAGGGATCATCTTGATCTTCGCGGCGTCGCCATCCCACCAGCACTCGATGCGCCCGTAGGCATGATTGCGCTGGCCGTTGATGTCGACCACAAAGCGGCTGGTGTGCGTATCCATGAACTTGCGTCGCATGTCGGGTAGTGCGGGCCGAACTTCAATGTGCGTAGCGGGTACGTCGTAGCCGAACTGGGTCACGTCCATGTCCAGCAGCTCAACCGCGCCCTGTGCGACCCGGTAGGTGTAGACCAGCTCGCGGAAGTCCGTCTTCTGGATGAGCTTGTACTTCTTGCCGCCGCGCTTGAAGTGCCAGTCCGCGCGGGCACGCCCCCCATCGGTGGTCTTGTAGTAGTTGCTGAAGGCGATCTCGTCTTCGGGAGCGGTCTCGGAGTAGTGGTTGGTGGTCGAAAAGCCGCCCTGGGTCTGCCTGAGCACGACCTGAAGCTTGACCAAGCCCAAGAGCTTTTCGATCTTGCGCTCTTCACCGTTGATGGTGATGCTGGCGTTCTTTGCGAACTCCTTCTCAGGCACGTCGAGCACGGCCATGAAGTAGTCGCGGCTGTGACCCATCGTGTCGCCGTTGCGCTTCTTTTCAGTCTTGGCCCCGGGCATCTTGCCCTCGTAGGTCACGGCCACCTGTTCGCCAGCGAGGTTTTCATAGGACAGCTTGATGTCGAGCCAGTCCTCGGTGCTGTTGTCGACGACCTCGACCGGGTACTGCTTGCGCTTGATGGTGAGCTCGGGGGCCCACTCGTTGATGTTGTCGATGTCGGCCACAATGGACTGCGAGAAGTTCGCCTCGAGCGCGTCTTTGGCCAGCCACACATCGCCTTGTGGCGTCTTGATGCGGCTGTACTCGTGCATGTTGTAGTCGGGGTGATCGGACACCAACACCAAGTCGAGGTCATAGGTCGCGCCCCAGACCTGCAGAGGCAACACCGGGTAGGGCACCGCGGGAGGCTCAAGGTAGAGCACCTCGGGCGCATCGACGGTACCGAGCAGCTCGGCACGGTCGTCGTCATCCATGACGGGGCCGTGTGGGATGTAGCGTTTGATGCCACATGCAGTGACAGAGAGCGAGAACAGGGGGATCAGTAGCCAGCGCATGGCGGCAGACTATCAGCCTTCGGGCCGCGCCTCGTGGTTGAACTTGGACAGATCATAGAAGGCGTCGCCATCGTCGAACTGCCAGCGGTAGACCTGCCAGCTGCCCATGACCCGTTTGACGTAGCCTCGAGTCTCGCGGAACGGGATGTGCTCTACGTATTCGTCGGTCGGCACGTTGCCGAATCGGCCAATCCACTGCTTCACTCTGCCGGCGCCTGCGTTGTAGGCAGCCAGCGACAGGAAGGGGCTGTCCGATTGGGACTTGTGCAGGCTGTCGATGTAGCGGGCGCCAATCTTCAAGTTCGTGGCGGGGTCCATCAAGTCGCTTCGGGTGACCGTCATGCCGAGCCAGCCGGCGACTTGGTCGGCAGTCGCGGGCATCAGCTGGGACAAGCCGATGGCGCCCGCATGGCTCACGATATTCCTGTTGAAGTTCGACTCTTCACGGGTGAGCGCGTGGAACAGACGGGGGTCGTAGCGATCGCCGGCTGCGGCGGTCTGCACGTGG
>CAYYHT010000145.1:0-4529 GCA_964471355.1 uncultured Enterobacteriaceae bacterium | reverse complement strand
AGTACCGATCGGGATAGGCCGTGCGAATGACCTGGGCCTGGTTGGCGCCGAGCGTGCCGACGGGATGGGAGTTCAGCCAGCTGCGCATCCAGTCATGGGCGTACAGCCAGTCCCCTGCCCCTGCCCGCAGCTCGGTCAGCCAGGCCATCTCGTCCGGCGTGGCCTCGTCGAGTCCGGCAGCACGCCACTCGGCCATCGCCTCGTTGACCAGGCCGACACGAGCCAAGCCGACGCCGGCCTGAATCGCCGGATCTTCATAGAATTCCGTGCGCACCGACCACGGCACACTCATGTCCACGGGCGGCGGTCGAACGGCCGCTAGTTCCGCGGCTTGCTCGGGAGCGACCTCGCGCAAGCGGCTGTGAGCGAGGATGGCGTAGTAGCTGTGAGGGAGTTCCTCGCACAGCTTGACCCAGCCGGCGACGGCCTCTTCCTTCCTGGACAGGTTGTCGACCGGAACCGAGGGGTTGTCGTGATCGGGGTACAGAGCCCAGCGTGCCGCCCAATAGCGACCGGCTTCAACGTGGGTGTGGTCGCCGTGCAAGTCCAGGGCTCCCAGACGCTCGGCAATTTCGCGGGCCTCATCGGTGCGGCCGTCCAGGTACAGGCTCCACGCTAGGCGCCAAGTGGCCTCGGGTGCGGTGTCGCCTTGTGGAAACTCCTCGAGAGCTCGCCGCCATAGTTTCTGCGCGCCGGCCAGATCATCGCCCTCTTGCAGCGCTATGCCCGCCCGCGTCAGCCCATCATCTGCATAGGAGTTGTCGGGGTAGTTGTCGGCGATCGCCGTGTAGGCTTTGGCCGATGCTGCAAAGCGGCTCTTTCGAAACTCCGCCATGCCCTGCAGATACAGCGACTTGGCACCATAAGAGCCCGGCCGACCCACACAGGCCTCTCCGGCATCTTTGAACGCGTTGATGCTGTTCGAGAGCTGATTGAGCCGATAGTAGCTGCGTCCAAACGAGTAGCGAAGCCGGCAGTAGTCCTCGGTGCCTGGCTCGGCCACGGCCGCTACGGCACCCAGCTCGCGCACCGCTTGTGCATAGTCTTTTTGCCACATCAGCTGTTCACCGCGCACAGCGACCTGCTGCCACGTTGCGCGGTTGGACGGCGCTGACTTGAGCAGCTCGGCGGCGGCTCGGCTGTGATCGGACTTGGGATGTGCCGCCCACACCTCGCGCGCCATGCGGGTCGCGTCGGCGGACCCCGCGCCAGCACGGCGTGCCAGCGCCAAGGTGGCATCGGGATTTCCAGCCGCGGACAGCGTCTCGAACAGAGCATAGGCCTCGTCGGTCCGGTCCAGCTCGAGCAGAATCTCGGCCCGCACGATGCCGGCCCTGGCCATCAGGCTCGATCCCTCCGGAATTCGAGCCAGGGCCTCGAGCGCCTCAAGCGGCTTGTCGTTGGCCTGAGCGACTTCTCCACGAATCAGGTCGGCATAAGGCTGCGGCACGTTGTCGTTGCCCGCAAACAAGTCGATGTAGGGCGCCGCGGCTCTGGCGTCGTCTGCATGCACCAAGCTCCACGACAGCACAAAAGCCCAGGCTGCTCGCTCGTCGCCGCGCAGATCCTCGGGCTTCATCTTGCGCAGCTCGGTGACGGCACCCTTCCAGTTCCGCTGGCGCAATGCGAGTCGGGCAGTCGGGATCAGCTCAACGGCTGGCGCTCTGTGAAGTGCCGGCACAGCCACAACGGCGGGGGCAGGAGGAGCAGCAGGTGTTCCTTCGGGCACGACAGCCAGGGGAGCCTCAGCGGGCGATTCGCCCTCTGCGGGATCGGGGGCTGCGCACATGAACAGACACAGAAGTCCGAGTGGAGTCATTCGCATTGGGTGTTTTGGGGGGATGTGGAGGAAGGAAGGGTGTGGGGGTGCCACGGAGGGACGCTGATCATATCAACAACGGGACCACTGATGGAGTTCGGCTCTGGACAAAAAGCGACTGGTCGTGATGGTTGCCTTCGGCGCGCTGTTCCTGCTGTTCTGGGACTCGGTGTGGCTGTGGCCCTTAAAGATCCTTGTGGTGTTGTTTCACGAGCTTGGGCACGCCATGGCCGCCTGGTTGACCGGCGGCGTGGTCTACGAGATCGGCCTGTCGCCGTACCAGGGAGGGCACACGCTCTCGGGTGGCGGCATTCGGTTGATCACGCTCAATGCGGGCTATTTCGGATCCCTGATGGCCGGCGTCGCTCTGTTGTGGGCGAGCGCAAAGCCCAAAACAGCAGTCAGGGCCACGCGAGCACTCACGGTCTTGGTTTTGTTGATCGCGGTGTTCTATGTGCGCCCACTGCTGCAGTTCGCGCAGCTCTTCACCGTCGTTGTCGGGCTCGCGCTCGGCCTGCTGTCTCGGTATGGTTCAGCCGACGTGACCGCGACGGTGCTGCGTTTCTTAGGGGTCTTCAGTGTGATGTATGCCCTGTGGGACATTCGCGACGACGTGTTCTTGGGCAGCCCAAATTCAATCAGCGACGCAGCCATGTTGGCCCAGCACACCGGCATTCCGGCGCCGATCTGGGGCTCGCTATGGGTTGCCGCTGGGCTGACCGTCCTGTGGCTCACCCGGCGTTGGATCGTCTGAGGGCTCAAAGGCGCCCGCCAGCGCGTCGAGGTCCGCCACGGGAATCAGGAAGGTGCCGCCGCCGTTGCGGTCCTTGGCCACCCTCCACTGGCTGCCCTCACGCTGGCCGATGTCGATCGTACGGGACAGAACGGCCTCGGAGATGGTGACGGTGCCCCAGATCTCGCCCAGGTCGGGAACGGGCTCGGCGCGCAGATGAACGGTCGCCTCGCCCATGGCACGCAGGCCGTTGTCTGACTGCGGCTCGAGCACGCCGTCGCGATTCCATCCGCCCTCGACTTTGTCCAGGCTCCAGGTCTTGCCGCCCAGGCTCACATTCACCCGCTCGAGCCTGTAGGGCTTGACTGGGAAGGCGTGCTTCTCGCCCAGGTCCATGGGGCCTTGTCCCAACAAAGCCAGACTGGCTGGATGGATCATGCCCGCGTCGCCGCCCACGACGAGCGAGAAGGTCCCCATTGGCGTCTGGTCACCGACCTCGAACACGACGGCGTCATCTTCTTCGAACTCGACCGTGACCGAATATTTGGGCTCGAGAATGTGGCCCTCGACAGGAGGCGGCATGTGCTGGTCAAAACGCAGGTCTGGAAGGCTCTCGATCAGGGTAGCTACCCGGTCGACATCGGCGTGAGCGTACCCGCTGAGCCACCAATCCTTTTGATGCTTGCGGACCTCGACCAGGCCGTTTGCGCTGTCGATGGACACCGCGATGACCTTGCCCGGGTCATAGAAGAACACCCGCTTGTCGCGGAACAGCTCGACATCGTTGACCAGCTGTTTCTCGAACTGCCCGTCGACTGCCGAGATCACGCCGTCGGCGGTCTGTACGTAGGTGCGAAAGCCGATGGGCACGGTCATTCCGACCTTGAGCACGTGCTCGGCGCCCTGTGTGTCGGTCAGGGTGATGGTCGCCCTAGGTGGGTCGAGGCCGAAGTCCGCTGGCTTGGCATCGTCCCCCACCGGCACACCAAACTCGGCCCGAACGAGGTCGTACAGAAGCGACTCGATCACCTGCTTGTCGCCACGAATGACAACCGGGCTGAGCACACTCCAGTCCCCTTCGCTGACCACGAACAACTTCTGAACGCCTTGAACGTCGATTGCGAACCGGGCGACGTCCGAGATCTCGAGATCCCAGATCGCGTGGGTAGCAGTGGGGTCGTCGGGCTCGTCGCCGGCTTCCCAGAATCGATTCACCGTGAGCAGCGCGACCAGGGCGATGCACAGGAGGAACAGGACCCTCGCCTGTTTGGACTCCATAAATTCCTCGACTAAGCCTCTGCGGGCTCCGTGAACTTGCCGATGACGACCTGAGCTGGGCGCAGGGTCTTGCCTCGCAGCGCGTAACCGGTGCTGTGTACGACCAGCACTTTGCCGTCTTGTTCCTCGTCAGCCGTCGGGATGACGGCCAAGGCCTCGTGGCAGTCGGGGCTGAACACCGAGCCAACGCCGGGCACTTCTTCGAGGCCCAGTTTTTCTAGGGCTGAATTGAACTGCGACTGCACCATCTTGAGGCCATCGAGAATCGCCGCAGCGTCTTCGCCACCGGCTTCGATGCTGCGCTTGAGGTTCTGGATGGGATCGAAGAATGCCGCGACGACGGTGAAGGTCTTGCGTTCGGCCGTGAGCGCAGCGTGGGCTTGCTGCCGCTTGCGGAACTCTTCCATTTCGGCATCGCGGTCTTTGTAGGCCTTGCTGACCTCGCGCAGACGACCGGTGACCTCGGTCACCTGTGCCCTCAGCCTCTCGATCTCGGTGGGAGGCACAATCTCAATAGGCACGGGTTCTGGCTCGACCTGTTCGACAGCGGGCTCGCTGGCGTTGTCTTGCACCGGTGCGTCATCGGATTCAGCTGTGCCGTCCGGCGTGGTGGCATCGTCCTGTGCGGACGCTGCAGTCTGCTCTTCAGTGGAATCGGTCGCCGCTTCTTTCTTGGCAGCCTGCTCTGGCGCTGCCTCT
>CAYYHT010000144.1:0-12911 GCA_964471355.1 uncultured Enterobacteriaceae bacterium | reverse complement strand
CCCCCCATCAGCGCGCGGCAGAACGAAGCGACGTGCTCGTCTCGGCGGTCGCAGTAGTTGAGCAGCACCTCGCCCAGGCGCTTGCAGTCGCGGGGAATGGGTTGCGCGCCATGCCGGTACATGCCGCGAATACCGCCGACGACCATCGAGGCTACATCGAGGTCAAACCAGCGAACCGAACCATCGGGCATGACCATGATGTTCTGGGCGCCGAAGTTGTCGAGCACGACGCCGTTGTCGTGCAGGAAGATGAGGCCTTCGGCCAGGCGGACGGCCATGGACAGCACGACCTCGCCAGGCAGCGGAGCGGGCTCGTCCACAAGCAGGCTCTCGCCGTTGTAGTGGTAGACCGAGTGCATCAGGCCGCGCCGGTAGATCAGCGCCACCGGCGAGATGATGCCCAATCGCCACTTGCGCAGCTTGGTCCATGCCTCGATGGGCTCAAAGAGTTCTTCTTTCCACCGTGCGGTCATCAAAAAACGCAGGTCGCGCAAGGGAGTGCCACAGAAGCTGCAGATGCGGGCGTGGCCTGGACTGAACTTGTTTCCGCACGACCAGCACTTGCGCCGGGACCACTTTGGCCCGACGTTGTCGACCACGTACAGAGCGCGACCGGGCATCATCCGGGCGAGGCGGCGCACGCGCAGGTGTTGGCCGATGGGGGTGCCCGCGGCGAGGGGACGCGGCAGGGACAGCTTGGTGTCGGGAGCAATCACTCCGCGCCACATGGTGCCGGTGCCAATGATCTCTGCGTTGGTCGATCGGACGCTCAAGGGGCGGCAGTGTAGATCGGTTACCGATGCCCCATGCACGACTTCTGGGCACAGCGTTGGGAACAGGGGAGGATCGGCTTTCACAGCCAACAGGTGAACCCTCAGCTAGTGAAATACGCCGACCGTTTGATCAGTGGTCTGACCCTCGAATCGGCGCCCCGCATCTTGATTCCGCTGTGCGGAAAGACCGTCGACATCACCTGGCTCGAAGACCAAGGCTGCGATGTGGTCGGTGTCGAGATTGTCGAGCAGGCACTCGAGGACTTTCATTCCGAGCAGGGTCGCCAGTTCTATGTGATCAGCGAGAACGGGTTCAACGCCTGGACCAGCGGACGCACGGCGCTCTTTCAGGGCGACTTCTTTGAGATCGACCACTCCGTCATCGGCACCGTGACGGGCGTGTGGGATCGCGCTGCGCTGGTGGCTGTGCTGCCCGAGCTTCAGCAGAAGTATGCCGATCAACTCGTCGCGCTGACCCGCAAGGGGGCCCGTGTCTTGCTTCGCACATTTGCCTACGACCAGTCGGCGATGCAGGGACCGCCTTGGTCGGTGTCCCCCCAGACGGTGCAGACCATCTTTGGCGAGCGCTTCCGCATCGAGTTGCTCGAGTCTCAAGAGCTGATCGATGTGTTGCACAAGTTCCGGGACCGAGGGGCGACGAGCTTCATCGGCTCGACCTGGTTGCTCACGCGAGTATGATTTGGGCCCACTCGGAGTGACCATGGCCCTCGAAGACGACTTCAAATCAGCCACAGACCGCGTAAAGAGCCTCTCCAGCCGTCCCGGCAATGCCGACTTGTTGGAGCTCTACGCCCTGTTCAAGCAGTCCTCTTCGGGCGATGTCACCGGCAGCAAGCCCAGCCGCTTCAAGTTTGAAGCCCGCGCCAAGTTCACCGCGTGGGAGGGCAAGCGTGGCACGAGCAAGGAAGATGCGATGAATGCTTACATCGCTTTGGTGAGCAAGCTCGGAGGCTAGTGATAGGGGATCGGCAATGGTTGTCCGGATCCCAGTCATACCGACAGCAATTGCGGCGCTTGTCGGCGTCGCTGCGGTCGCGTGGTTTATGACTCGTCCCGCCCCCGACCCCGACGTACAGCGTCACGGCATGGAAGCCGGGGACCTCACGGTCCAAGACAAGCAGACCCTGCGCCTGGTCACCGGTGCTGTGTCGATGCTCGCGCAGATGAGGAAGGATGGCTCAGACCTTGGCTTTGGCCGAGAGGTCGCCGAGGTCGCTCGCTTTCACCTGATGGTGCTGCCTCACGGATTTCGCGACGACTGCAGCGGCTTCGTTTCGGCTGTGTTTACGAACAGCGGTGTCGAGATGGACGGCGTCGTGGCGAGCATCTATGACCTTGCTGTTGTGCACGACGTGCTGCATTGGCGGCCAGTGCCGGCTGTGGGCGACGTGGTCTTCTTCGACAACACCCATGATCGCAACGGCAATGACGAGTGGGACGACATGAACACCCACATCGGCATCATTCTCGAGGTCGATCCCGATGGCACGGCGACCTTCGCCCATTCGGGCACCAGCAAGGGGCGCTCCACCGGACGCATCAACATCGCCCGGTCCGGCGAGTACAAAGACAAGCAGGGGAACATCCTCAACAGCTACCTGCGGTCCCCCGAGGCGTGGGACAAGCCGACCGCGACCTACCTCACCGGCGAGCTGTGGGCTGGCTTCGCCACCATCGAGGCCGGGCAAGACTGGCACACGGACCCGCCACCGCCGGAATCGTGGCCCTGAGGGGCTACAGCGGCATCTCGAACTTCACGAGCAGTCCCTGATTCTGTACGGCGTCGCCGACAATCAGACCCGTGCAGGTGTCGGCGCGCCATGCAACTGCATTTAGGTAGTCGTTGCTGCTGCCGGAGTACGGGGGGCCGGACCATCCGGGAATGTCGTAAAGATAGACCTGGGACATGTCCACGGTGGCCTCGTATGGGGCGTCGGACCACCACACATGGCCATTGCGACCGACGAATACCTTCCAGCTTCCATCGGGGTCTGTCGTGAAGTCAGCGACCGTGTAGCCAGTGGGCTGAAGCTTCCAGAGGAAGTCGCGGTGCAGCGAGCCGTCCCAGGTGTAGATGCCGTTGCTGGACCAGTTGGTGAACCAGGCCACGGCACCATCGGGTCGAAAGATGACCTTGCCAAAGTTCCCGAAGCCAGCCGGGGACGTCATCGTGAAGCTGCCCGTGACGCTGTCATAGAGCATCAGGTTGACCTCGCCAGACACGCCGATGGCCACGTCGCTGCCCAAGCTGATGCCCCAGTCCAGGCTGCGGGCGCCTTGGTAAATGCCCGGTGCCGCCCCCTCATAGGCCCAGACATGGGTACCAAAGACCCAGTCGGGGGTGAACAGGTGCATGTAGGCAATCTGACTGCCGGATGTTGACCCGTTGTCCGACAAGATGCCCCACTGCTCGGTGCCTGGGCGCTGTGCGAGGCCGCCAATGCGCGATGGCGAGGCGAGCTTCTGGGATGCGATGCCCGAGATGTTGGTCACCTGCTCAAGTCCGGCGGCTGTCGTGTACCGATAGAGCAGCGGATCGGGTGTGGATCCGGTTGTGCCGCCACCAATGAGTGCGTAGCTGCCGTCCTCGCTGAACACCACTTCGGTCCAGTACTCGCCGGACTGGCTGTCCACCAGGGTCAGGACCTCTGTGACGGGCTCGTAGTGGTAGAGCGCGCCGGTGTTCTTGCCCAGGACCAGGGCGTAGGTGCCGTCTGGGGCGTACGCGACACCTGCAAAGTCCACAGCACCCATCGTGTGGATGACCCGGGTGTACTGGGGCGGGAACATGCAGCCCTCGTAGAAGCCCAGGGGCGGATCGGTGTCCGTGTCCGTGTCCGTGTCCGTGTCGGTGTCGGTGTCCGCATCCGTGTCCGCGTCTGAGTCGGCGTCCGTATCGGCATCGCTGTCCGTGTCGCTGTCTGCATCGGTGTCGGTGTCGACCTCGACCTCGCCCACGTTGAGGAGAATTGTAGCGACGCCCGATGCGCCTGCAGGGTCATAGGCCTCCAGGACAATCGTTGCTGTGGGTTCTGCCACAAAAGCCGCACAGAATGTGTTTCCAGCCGCATCTGGAGCCCGGTCTGCACAGGCGGTGACCCCACCAACCGTCCAAACGGCCATCAGGTCAGCAGCCGGGTCCTCTTCATCATGGATAAAGCCGCGGAACTCCACGAGCCCCGGCTGGACAGTGTCGCTGTCGGCGTGCGACTCGATGCTGACAGTCGGCGCGGTGTTGAAGGGGATGACCCCCTGATCGCCGGAGCACCCGATCAGCAGCAGAGGTGCGAGAAGGCGCATCAACGGCTGCGACGCACGGCGAGCAACAACAACAGGCCCCAGAGTCCGGGAGTGGGGCTCTGACCCGTGGCGCACCCGGCCGGCACCTTGATGGTGGCCGCGAGAGCCATAGGCAGCACTCTCAGCCAGAGCATCACCCCCGCCTCCGCCGCCGGAGGGCCAGCAGTCCGAGCAGCGGAAGCAGACCATGACCCACGCCGGGTGAACTTGCACAGCCGCAGCCGTAGTCGGGCAATTCGGGTGCTGGACCGGTTCCGTCGGCGCCATTGTCGGTGATCGCCGGATCAGCGCCGTCGTTCACCCCGTCGTTGTCGCTGTCGGAATCGAGTCTGTCCGGGGTGCCGTCGCCGTCGGTGTCTTGGTCGCCTTCATCGATGGAGGGCACTCCATCGCCGTCATCGTCGTCGTCGAGGGCGTCAATCACGCCGTCTCCGTCGGTATCAGTGGGCGATGCGCTGTCTCCGACTTCCTCGTCGTCAGGCGTGCCGTCGCCATCGCTGTCGGCGTTGTTTGGGTCCGTGCCGAGCGCGCGCTCTTCAAAGTCGCTGACGCCGTCGGAATCGGCATCGAGCGTGGGGTCGGCGGGCTCATCGGGATCGAGGTAGGTCGCGGTTCCGTCCTCGTCCTCGTCGTCGTTGGTCCAGTCGCCGTCGCCATCGAGATCTTCGAAGATCGTCTGCAGGCCGTCGCCGTCGTCGTCGGGGTCTAGGTAGTTGTCCGTGCCGTCCCCATCGGTGTCGCCGTGGGCGAGCTCATCGGCCGTCGAGACGCCATCACCGTCGTCATCGGCATCGACATAGTCGGGAATGCCGTCGCCATCGGTGTCGCCCTGGCCAGCTTCACTGGATGTGTCTAGGCCATCGCCGTCGTCATCGGTGTCTAGGGCGTCGAACGTGCCATCTGCGTCGGTGTCCAGACCCAATTCTTGGCCGTCGAGTATGGAGTCGCCGTCGGTGTCGGCGATGCATGGGTCGGACTCTCCGGACTCCTCGGCGAACGTGGCGCCATCGCCGTCTTCATCAGAGGTCGGTCCGCCAACTCCGTCGCAGTTGGTATCGAGGCCGTCTTCACAGCTCTCGTCGGCGCCCGGGAAGATGAACGGGTTGCTATCGTCGCAGTCGGTGGCGTCGGCCACAACGCCCGGGTAGGCCTGACAGGCTTCGATGCTGTCACTGGCGTCGCCAAATCCATCGTCGTCGTTGTCGGTATACCAAATGGCGTCTGGAGTGCTGGATGAGTCGCTGTCGTCGCAGTCACCGGCGTTGCTGACATATCCAGCGGGCTGGTTGCACTGGGTGAGCGACACGTCCGGATTGCCGTAGCTGTCGCCGTCGCCGTCGAGGTACCACAACGCCCCTGGGTGTTCGTCGGAGTCCGAGTCATCGCAGTCGGTGTCGTCGGTGACATATCCGGGCAGATCGGGGCACTGTGGCGCGCCGGGCGAGGTAGCGTCGCCAAATCCGTCCGCGTCTGCGTCGAGATACCAAGCGGTGGATGGGTTTCGCGTGGGGTCTGCGTCATCGCAGTCGCCGGTGCAGCCGAGCCAGGTGTCGCCGTCTAGATCGAGCTCGTCGGTGGGCACGATGCCGTCGCAATCGGTGTCCAGGCCGTCGCAGGACTCGGGCGCTCCCGGATAGACCGAGGCGTTCTGGTCGTCGCAGTCGTCGACCATCAACACGCCGTCGGAATCTTGGTCCACGTCGATGACTGGGGCGCCGGGGCCACCGAAGGCTCCGATGTCGGATCGCGTGCCGTCGTCATCGGCGATGCCGCGGTCTCCACTGTTGATGGCGGGACTCGCCTGGGTGGGCACCACGATGTCGTTGCTGCAATCTCCGTCAGCCGTGTAGGACACGAGCAGTGGCAGAACGGCGTGCAGGCTGTTGGGCCCGGTGACCGCTAGGCCGCCGTATTTGATGCCGCTGTTGAGCCCGTACAGGTTGTAGTCCATGCGCGTGGCTGCCGTGTTCAGGCTGATGAGCGCGCCAGGTCCGCCCCCGCCGTTGGCCACAACGAGGTTGTTCACAAATGTGGTCTTGGCGTCAAACGAGCTGCGGAGGACCTCGCCGGAGCCGGCAGATGTGTGTCCCAGGAAGTGGTTGTTGATCACAGTGACGTTGGACGTGGCCCCCGCGCCCAGGATGGCGCCACCGGCTTGGCCAGCGCTGTTCTCGGCGAAGACGTTGTTGTACACGTTGGCGGCATTGACCGAGTCAATGAACACCCCGCCCCCGCGCCCTGGACCGGCAGAGTTCTGGCAGAAAGTGGACCCATCGATGTCGAGCGCGGGTGTGTAAGCGACGCTGACGGCACCCCCGCCGGCCGGGTTTGGCCCCAGAGCGGTGTTGGCTGTAAATGTCGACTCGCGGATGGTGAGTGCCGCCGCATTCGCCGAGGCGATGGCGCCGCCGCCGGCAGCGGTACTGCTGTTGGCTTGGAAATCGGTCCGCTGAATGTCGACGGTGGAGTCTTGAGCGATCGAGAGCGCTCCGCCTTCGCCGTTCGCGACGTTGGCGTCAAAGACCGAGTCCTCGATGAGTGCGACGGTCTGCCAAATTGCCATGGCAGCGCCCATTCCGCCGCTGCTATTGGCTCGGAAGGTGCTGTCGCGAACGATTAGATCGGCTTCGGACACCAAGATCGCGCCGCCAGAGCCGCCGCCACCGACCTGATTCTCGATGAGCACACCATCGAGGGTGAAGTCCCCCGGTCCGCCGTACAGAATGGCAGCGCCGCCGAATCCGGCAGCCTGTGAGCCGTCGTGCGTGGTTCCGGTGACGATGAGCGGGCCAAAGCCGACCGCGAGGTCCCCGCCGCCGAAGTTGCCGTCGTTGTTCTTGAAGGTCGAACCGGTGACCGTGACGGCCGTGTTCTCGGTGTAGACGGCACCGCCGCCGAAGCTGGCGTTGTCTTCGAATACGCCGCCGGTGATGTCGAGCGTGCCGCCATATTGCTGGATTCCGCCGCCATATTCGTCGATCGGTGCCTGTCCATTGCGCACGTCGGTATCGATGAGCGTCAGGAACGCGTCGTTCGGTGCGTCGATCAGGCGGCCGCCGTTTCCGTCGAACGTCAGGCCATCGAGTGTCAGCTTGTTTCCAGCGCGGACGGTGAGTGTGCCCCTGATGGTGGCGTTGGCGCCCTTCTTTCTGATGGTCAGCCCAGCGCCGGTGAATGGGATGATCGAGGCATCTTCGACCAGCGTCACATTCGTCAGCTCAATGGTGTCGCCGTTGACAGCCGAGGCAAGCGCCTCGTTGAGGGTCGAGTATTGGGCTGGAATCTTGAGAGTGGCTGCTGTTGCAGGGGCACTCAGGGCCAGCAGAGTGGTGAGGGGAACAAGGCGCACGCCCAACTATACGGCCGATTGGGGGCGACTTGCGCGATGTGTCCGTCTTAGCGCAGGAAGATCAGCACGTAGCCCGTGGCAAGCACGACATGGGCCACCGCAAAGGGCAGGGCCTTCTTTACAAATCCGACGAATGAGATCTTGAGTCCGTGCTTGTGCATGACGCTGACCGCAACCACTGTCGATGCTGAACCGATGGGGGTGAAGTTGCCGCCCAGATTGGCTCCGAAGATGCAGGCCCACCAGAAGTGGGAGTCCGTGGGCACCCCTTGAGCAGACAGAATCTTGCCCAACACCGCTGCTAGGGGCACATTGTCGGTGACTGCGGAGGCAAGTGCGGCGGCCACGAGCAGTGCTGCGCCACCGGTGACATCGCCCAGCGCCATCAGGGCACCGATCCCGTCGCCGAGCTTGTGGAGCACCCCCGCATGTTCAGCCACATTGATGACAACGAACAGGTAGATGAAGAAGAAGAGCAGGTCCCAATCGAGCGCCGCGTAGTTCTTGTCGACATCGTGTCGGAACCGGATGAGGGCGATGACTGCAAAGGCCATGGCGACAAAGCCCATGCCCAGCTCGCTGACGCCAGGAAGCCAGCTGGTCGTGGCAATGGTCAGGATGAAGCCACCGAGCAGCAACCACGAGATGTTGAAGAACAGCGGGCTGTCGATGCCGTCGTTTTCGTCGAACGTGGCGACCAGCTCGGCAGCAGCCTGCTTCTCGGCGCCGGTCGATAGTGGGGTGATGCCGAATAGCTTGATGGCCATGCCAATGGTGACCGCCGTGGCCACGACGGTGTACGGCCCGGCGACCAGGAAGAACTTCACGAACTCGATGCCGGCCATGTTGCCCAGGATGATGTTCGGCACCGAGCTGATGAGCGTCAGCAGGCCGCCGATGTTGGTGAGCAAGCCTTCGGTGAGCAGGAAGCCCAACAGCAGCTCCTTCTTGCCCAGCTTGGCCAGCGACACGGCTGTGAGGGAGCCAACGATGATCATGGCGGTGACGTTGTTCAGCAGAGCCGAGAACACGACCGTGAGGCCTGCGTAGTACGTCAGCAGCTTGAGTGGGTCGCCTCCAGACATGCGAGTCAGGCGGATCGCCGTCCAGGTAAAGATGCCCGAACGGCTGACCACATCGATGAACATCGATGAGCCGAGGATGATGGTGATGACCCCCCAATCAACGGCGGGAATGAAGACGGGCAGATCGACTTGGTGATGCCCGTGCCCCGGTAGGGTCACCGGCCCAAAAGGCAGGATGCCGCCGATCATGGCGGCGAGCAGCAGGCTGATGACTGCGAAGACACCCGTGATGAGCGATTTCTTGGCGTGAAGCTGCTCTTCGAGGGCCAAGCTCAACACCATCGCGCCAAGCACGACAGCAAACAACAGGGTGATGGTCTGGGGCGTCATGGTTGGCTCAGAGCAGCAGCAGAGGCGCGTGCCGAATCTCGACAGCCAGGGCATGGGCCATCGCGTGCATCGCTTGCTGTTGCGCGTCTTTGGTGTTGAGAACCAGCAGGTCGATGTCGTTCTCGGTCATCAGGCGTTTGTAGTACCCAAGCGCGTGGCCTAGCACGACCAGCGGCACCACCGTCTCTTCGATTTGATGCTTGGCGAGCACATCAGCAATCGTGCCGATGTACTCCCGAGGGATGGACAGGAGCTTTTCGGGCAAGTCCTTCCTGGCGGCGTTGGAGTCCAAGCTGCGGAGTTTGTCGATGACCTCGAGGTAGCGCTCGAGCTCGGTGTCGTCCTCGACGTGGGCCAGGTAGAGCGTTCCCTGTTTGTTGGTAAAGTGAACACCCCAGTTCACCAGGCCGTCGTCGCCGGTGATGTGGTCGGTGACCACCATGACCTTGTGAGTCCCGGTGAGGAGCTGATCGAAGTCCTCGCGTTGGGGAGGGGGCAGCAACAGTACCGGAGTGCTGGTGGCTTGGGTGAGCACATCAACGGCGGACCCGAGTGTGTGGGGCACGTCGGTGTGGGGGTCGCCAAGGTGCCGGTAGGTGACGATGAGGTCGGGAGCCAAGCTCTGCACTTTCTGCAACAAGCCCTCGACCGAGACCCAATCGGCCAGCCCAATGGCCTGCCAGATCAGGTCGTGGGATTCATCGATGGTCCGCAGGAAGTGCTCGACCCTTTTCTGGAGTGCCTCGGTCTCGGCTCCGGGCAGGTCCGAGACGATCAGGACGCGCTTGAGGTCCGGTGCCGCGTAGTTGAAGACGTCCTTCACCGCGCTTCGGAACAGGGATTCGAACTCGTCAAGTTTGTGCATGGCCGGCGTGTAATCCGGCGGCGTTCAGGCGGCTTTTCTTCTGGGAATCAGGATGCGGATGCGCCCCTCGCTCTGACTCACAGCGGCCAGTGCGGGCTCGAGCCCCGCGGGAACGTCCACGGCGGCGGCTTCCCTGCCGGGCAGCGAGATCTCCACGGATTGATCGGACAAGAAGACCGCGAACTCACCGGTGTCGGCAATTGCCTCGACCATCCAGGTGTCGTTGTCCAGCCAGTGTGTCGTCATCAATGGGTCTGTGTGGCCGGCTCCCCGCATCCTTCAAAGTGAGATAGGCTGCCGCGCGCGGAGGACTGGCTTTGAACCGATTGGTCGGTGTGTTCAACCTGGGTCAGGCAGCGGTCTACATCGGACTGGCCGTGATGCTGGCTCCGCGATTCATGCCCGGCGCGGTCTTGGCGATCGTGGCGGCCTGCGCACAGGTGTTCGCTGGCGTGTGGCTGCTGCTTGGTAAGTCCGACCCAAGGCCGGTTCGCGCGGCGGCCGGCGGCAGCCTGGTGGTTGTCGCATTCGTGGTGGGCCTGTTCCTTCAAGTCGTGGGGCATCTGGTCTCCCAGTTCATGCCCCTGAACGCGGTGCAGGGTTGGCAGTTGTTTGCCGGAGTGGCCGCAGCACTGCCCTGGCTAGGCTTCTTTCCTCTGTGGCAGTTCTTGACGACGCCCAAGTCCGACGAGCCACGGGGGCCCGACCAAGCGACCGCAGCGCTGGTGTTCTTGGCGGTGTTGCTTCCGCCGGCCTACGGCTGGAACATGAATCGCGTGGTGGCCACCTATGCCTCGGTCGACGGCCATCAGGTAGGGCGCTGGGTGCACAACAAGACCACCCCGTCGAATCAAGTCTGGCTGTTGCCGCAAGGTCCCGGCCCGGTGCTCGGCGTCGTGACCCTGGTGGCGGCTGGGGTCGTCATCGACAGTCAGACCATCGAGGGAGCGACTGTCGAGGAGGCACTGGCCTCGATCGACATCAAGAGTCGTGAACGTCACACGATGGTGTACCTCGACTGGGTCGTCGAAGAGGGAGCGTTGTGGACTCCCTGGTTGGCAGAGGATGCTTCTGTCTACCTGCGTCCGGCCGAGACTGGACTTCGCACCGAACAGGGCATCATCGGCAGCCTGGAAGTGTGGAGATCAAAGGGCAGCAAGCCGCGCACCCTCTTGCCGCGGTTTCGCGTGCCATCGGTCGACACCGAGGCGTTTGAGCAGCCGGCCACCGGGTGGGTGCGTGTCGAGTCCTGGAGTGCCACTCGCGCCAAGACCCATGCCATGAAACAGACGTGGACCGCCCCCCAGGAACTTACAGCCGATTCCGCCCTCGATGCCGCCTACAACGGCGGACTGCATCTGGCGCGAAACCAAAATCGTGAAGGCAAGTACGGCTACGTCGTGCGGCATCCCGATGGGCGTCACGGCAAGGGCTACAACTTTCCGCGGCATGCGGGAGTCACATGGTTTCTGGCACGCATCGGCCAGCGGACCGACGACCCCGAAATCTACGAGGCGGCCCGCGACGGGTTGAACTACCTGGGCGACCACACCGTCGCCGGGCCAGGTGGCGCTGCCTACGTGCTCGAGCCGAATCGCACCGATGGTCAGGTCTGGACGGGCACCACCGCGCTGTCACTGCTTGCCGCGATTGTGCTCGAAGAACGCGACGATTTGCGCGATCAATGGCTTGCGCACGTCGTGGCCTCCGTGGACGCCGATGGTGCTGTGCGGGGCAATTTCGACCGCGAGGCCGGCACTTGGCCACAGCAGAAGCAGAGCGGCTACGCGCAGGGGCAGGGCATGTTGGCGCTCGCCGTTGCCGCTCGCGAGGGACTGCCTGGTGCGCTGCCCGCGCTCGAGCGGGTCGCGGACCATGTCGAGAGCGGGGGCTACTGGCCGCGCGTTGGCGGGCAGCTCTTTACCCTTGATGAGCACTGGACGTGTTTGGCAGCACTGGTCGCCGAGGACGTGTTGGAGCGACCGGCGGGCTCGTGGCTGTGCGACGCCTACCTCGACCAGCTTGCGTTTGTCGGGCCGGTCGATGGCGCTCCCTTTCCCCTGACGTCGGGTGCGGTGGGTGGCCTCGCCGAGGCCTATGTGGCTCGCGCCGAGATGGATCGCCGAGCGGGTCGGGACAGCCCGCACCTGGCCGAAGCGCTCCGATACGGACGGGTCTTTCTCAACGCGCGCTACCACGCCGAGGACCGGCGCATGCTGATGTCCGGGCGCCTGCTCGGTGGGTTCCGGAACAGCCCATGGCGCCCAGACGTGCGCATGGACTCGGTCCAGCACATCGGGTCAGCCCTCATGGGCATGGAGCAGCTGCTTCGGGGGCAATCTGTGCCCGGTGGAATGCCCTGAACTTGACCTAGAAGCTGTGGAACCAGGTGGCGAGCCAGAACTTGAGGTCACGGGGCTTGACCCAGCTCGACGAGACCGTCATTGCGATGCAGTGGTCGTCGTCGTCGACGTGCACGCTGTGGGTGTGCTGTTCGTCGCGCACGCTCACGTCGCCTCGCAGGTATTGTTTGCCGTCGTCTTTGTAGCCGCCAGTCAGCACCATCGACAGCTCCGTGCCGCCGTGAGTATGGCTAGGGATGACGAAGCGAGGGCTCATTCGGGCAAGCCGGACCGGCACGTCGCCGATCATCAGCGGCAGGGTGATCTGCTTGTAGCCGGGCAGCAAGGAGTCCCAGGGCAGCTTCCCGGGGTCTGGGTCGGGCAAGTAGGAGCGCAGAGGCTCGGGAAAGACCAGATGCTCGGTCGGTGTCGCGGCAGCAGGCGGTTCGGCGTCGGCGTCGGCGTCGGTATCGTCAAGTCGGGCCAGCAGCGCGTCGAGGGTGCCCGGCGAAGGCTCAACTGAGTCGGCCTGCTGCAGCAGAGCACCGCCAACCTGCTCGAGGTCTTCGACGCGGGAGCGGCACTGCGGGCACAAGGCGCAGTGGGTGGCGACGAACAGCGACACGGCCTCGTGCGTGGCCCCGGATGCGTACTCCAGCAGCAGCTCGTCTGGGGGATGGTGGATGGGGGCTCTGTCGCTCATTCCACCTCCTGGTTGGCTAGCAGGTCGCGCAGACGCTTTAGCGCCAAGCGAGTGCGCGATTTAACGGTGCCCAGGGGCAGCGAGAGGCCGTCGGCTACCTCGCGAAGCGTCTGGTGGTGAAAGTAACTTCTGCGCAGAACCTG
>CAYYHT010000143.1:0-12916 GCA_964471355.1 uncultured Enterobacteriaceae bacterium | reverse complement strand
GTCGACCAGATCGGCCAGGGTGTCGCCGTCACTGTCCCGTCCGGTGCCTCCGTACTCCACGATGTCGTCGATGCCGTCGCCATCGGAGTCCAAGGCGCAGTCGTTCGAGGTCAGCGCGAGCTCCTGAGCATAGGTCAGGCCGTCTAGATCTTCGTCGCCATCGGGGCCGCCGATGTCGTCGCAGTCTGCATCGACGCCATCGCCGCACAGGTCGAAGGCGCCGGGCTTGATGGTGATGGTCGTGTCGTCGCAGTCGGTGTCGTCGTTGACAAAGCCAGGCCCAGGGTCTCCGCAGGTCACGGCCGGAGCGTCGGGATCGCCAAATCCGTCGCCGTCGGTGTCGGCAAACCACATCAGGCTGCCCGCAGGCACGGTGTCGTCGCCGTCGTCGCAGTCACCGGCCACCGGGATGTAGTTGTTCGGCTGGTTGCACTGAGTGCGCGTATCGGTCGGGTCGCCAAATCCGTCATCGTCGTTGTCGTGGTACCAGATTGCATCTGGATTGGCGGCCGCATCCGCGTCATCGCAGTCTTGGTCATCGAGGATGTAGCCAGCGGGCTGCACACAGACTTGCTGACTGACTCCAGAGTCGCCAAAGCCATCGGCATCGGAGTCTGCGTACCAGATGGTGTCGGGGTTCTGTGCCGCATCGAGGTCGTCGCAGTCGGTGTCGTTGGCTTCCCAGCCCGCGGGTTGGGAACAGGCGAGCTGGGCGGCACTGCCCAGCTGACCAAAGCCATCGGCGTCGTTGTCGATCCACCAGCTGCCCGCGTCGGCCGAGTCGGGGCCGTCGGTCGCGCTGTCGCAGTTGTCGTCCACACCGTTGCAGACCTCGGTGGCGGCGGGGTTGATGGCACCACCGGTGCTCGCGTCATCGTCGCAGTCTGTGTTGTCTTTGACGTACCCGGCGGGTGTCGGACAAGCAGTCAGGCCGGCGAGCGCATTGCCGAATCCATCGCTGTCGGCATCCTCGAACCAGGACTCGGCGTCCGTCGCGTCGGGCCCGTCTGCGGTGCCCTCGCAGTCGTTGTCCAGCCCGTCGCTGCACACCTCGGTTCCGCCCGGAAGGGCAAGCGCGCTGCTGTCATCGCAGTCGCCGCCGCGGGTGCTGATCCACTTGGCTCCGGGGGCGGTGCAGGCGCTGGTGACGGATGCGTCGACTCCGTAGGTGTCGCTGTCGTCGTCCTCCCACCAATCGAAGGGCAAGCCGACGCTTGGATCGCCATCGTCGCAGTCGGCGCCCTCGGGGAATCCGTCTCCATCGGCATCGACAACGGGGCTGGGAAAGGGAGTGGGCCCGCCAAAAGCGCCGATGTCATTGCGGCTGCCATCGGCGTCGTTGTACGTCGGGTTGGGATCGCCAGCGTCGATGAGGGGGCTGCCGGACAGCCTGGACAGGGTGTCGTTGCTGCAGTCGTCGTCGTCGCTCCAGGTTGCCAGCAGCGGGTCTTGGTCGACCACATCGCCGGTGAGCCCCGTCGTGAGGTCCCCCGAGACGTGCCCTCCGGCACTCTGCCACCACCCGTTGTAGCCAGAGCCGCTGAGAATGCGCGCCGCCGTCTTGGTGGCGACCGCAGTCTCTTGGTAGGCAAATAAGTTGTTGAGGACGAGGTAGTCCCCATCGGTGCTGTCCTGCTGCAGCATGCGGAAGGCCGAGCCATCTGAGCTGCTTCCCGCTCTGTTCGAGAGGAAGTCGTTGTTGATGATCGCGACGTCGGCACGCTTGCCATAGAACTGCACCGCCCCACTGTCGTCACTGGCCTCGTTGTCTTGCAACACGTTGCCTTGCCACAGACCGTTCTCGTCGTTGGCTACGTAGGCCGCCCCGCCGTCATCATCAGCGCTGTTGCGACAGAAGAAGTTTCGTGTGACCGTGCCCCCCGCTTTGGGGTCGCGCAGGAATAGGGCCCCGCCGCGGTCGTTCACCGAGTTCAACTCGAAGGTGTTGAGGTCGATGAGCATGCCGCCCTTCTCGTTGCCATCGACCAAGATGGCGCCGCCCTCTCCCTTGTTCGTGCTGTCCACCCGGTGATAGGCGGTGTTCGACGTGAAAGTGCTACCCGTCACCGTGAGCAAATCGGGATCGGACTCGGTCTTGAACCAGATGGCTCCGCCGTCTCCATGGGCGGCCTTGTTGGTTGTGAACACGCTGTCGGTGATCGTCAGTTGGTGCCCAGTGGTGCCGTAGACCGCGCCGCCAGAGTCGGCGTCGTTGTTGAGGAATGTGCTGGTGCCGATGGCGACCGACGGCAGGCCCACTGTATAGATGCCTCCTCCGTTTCCGCCAGCATCGTTGTTGGTGAAGGTGGAGCCATCGATCGTCATGCCTGGATTCGTGGCCAGGATCTTGAGCCCGGCTCCGTCGTCGCTGGCGGTGTTGTCCGTGAACGCGGCGTTGTCGATATCGAGCGTCAGCGTCTTGTTGACGTACAGCGCTCCGCCGTCGTCGCTCGCGTCGTTGCGGTTGAACGCAACCCCGTCGAGTGCCACATCGGTCTTGTCGGAGTTGAAGTAGATGGCCCCGCCGTCATCGCTCGCGTCGTTATCGTCGAAGCTCCCGCCGGTGATGTTGAGAACGGCGCCCTTGGCGATGTTGATGGCGCCGCCACGGGGTGCCGAGTTGTTTGAGAAGGTGACGGTATTGAGGGTGAGGTCGACGTTGTCCCCATTTAGATAGACGGCGCCGCCGAGGTCGGACGAGCAGTTGATGAAGCTGCTGTCGCTGATCGTGATGTTGCCGCCCTCGGCAAACACGCCGGCGCCCTCATCGGCACCGAGAGCCTGCCAGGTGCAGTCGTCGCAGCTGAAGGTCGTCGCCGCATCGACGAGGTAGACCGCAGCCCCCTTCTGTCCGGTCTTGCCGATCATGCCGTCGAACACGACCCCGTTGCCGCTGACGTTCGACCCTGACTTGGCCTGCAAGAAGCCGCCTTCGGAAAGCCCGCCGGACTTATCGACCTGAAACAACATGTTGGTCAGGATGACGGTGGTGCCCGCCTCTTCGAGTTTTAGGCCCGCCTTGTCTTGGGCCACGATCGTGAACCCACGAAGCTCGACCTTGGTGCCCCCTTTGAACTTGAAGGCGTAGTCCTCGCTGCCGGTCTTGATAATGACGTCGCCGGTGGCGGTCGGGCTCTTTCGAATCAAGATGCCCGCGGACGTAAAGCGGCCGTCGATATCGACCTTGGGATCAGCGGTATAGGTCCCGGTGTCGATGAGGATCGTGTCGCCGTCGTTTGCTGCCGCAACGGCGAGCTTGATGGTCGCGTGCTGAGAGGGAACGTTCAGGTTCGCAGCGCTGCCCGTGCTTGGGAGCAGCAGTGCCAGGGCGAGTGGAAGCGGAAGAGAGCGCAACAGAACCTCGTGTCCCATTGTACGCGCGAATCCTCGCTCTGGTGACATTCATGCCCTTATCTGGATGACCACCTTTCCCCGGATTCGTCCGGTCTCACCGTAGACATGCGCATCTGCGATCTGTTCGAGGGGGAAGACACGGTCGACGACCGGCTTGATGACGCCCTCTTCGACGAGCTTGGCGATGGCTTCGAGCTGGTCGGCGCGGGTCCTCTTGACCACGGTCGACGCATCGACGCCGTTGAGCTTGCCCTTGAGCCAGAAGTTGGCCAGGCCCAGTCCCGTCGCGAGCACCCCACAGTTCGGCCCGTACTTCGCCGTGTTTCCGGGCAGCCCACTGTTGATGGACGCGACCCGGCCTCCCTTCTTGACGACGGTGAGGGCGCGGTCCCGGTCTTCGGTTCCGACCGCCTCGAGCACCAGATCGATGTCTGAGACTTCCTCCCACCAGTTCTGGGTGCGGTAGTCGATGACCTCGTCGGCGCCCAGACTACGAACCAGCTCGTTGTTTCGCGGCGAGCAAGTGGTGATGACCGTCGCGCCGTGGTGCTTGGCCAGCTGAAGTGCGAACGTTCCGACACCGCCGCTGCCGGCTTGAATCAAGACCCGTGCGTTGTCGGTGTCGGTGAGCTTGGGCAGCAGGCACTGCCATGCGGTCAGGCCCACCAGCGGCAGAGACGCCGCCTGCAGATGCGTGATGGAGGCCGGTTTGGCGGCCAGCAGGGACTCATCGAGCACCACCTGTTCGGCATAGCTGCCGTCCCGGCGCCAGTCCGGACAGCCGTAGACCAGATCGCCGACCGAAAAGCGCGTGACGCCCGGGCCCACCTCGAGCACCTCGCCCGACACGTCGAGTCCTCCGGTAAAGGGCAGCGACACGCGCAGGGCACCCCGCTGCGCTCCAGAGCGCATCTTCCAGTCGAGGGGGTTGATGGAGGCCGCATGGACGGCGACGCGAACGTCGGTCGGCGTTTGTAGCGTGGGCTCGGGAATGTCCTCGATCTTGAGGTTCTCGGGCGGGCCGTATTCGTGGAGACGTGCTGCTTTCATGCTCCGCGACTATGCGCCTTGGCCCTCGCGTGTCACCGCAGGAATGTCAAGACGCCTCCGCGGCCAGCCAGTCGCTGATGACCGGGTAGACCTCGCCCTTGGCGCGAGTCCCCAACAGCGGGTCCACGTGCGCGTAGTCGGTCGAGAAGCCATCGCGCACCGACAGCTCGCGCTACTGCACATTGGTAAATCGCTCTGCGGTCGCGCGAACATCGGGTTCGGGCGCAACGAGGTCCAGCGGAGCGCCCATCACCAGCATGGGCACGTCGCTCGACCGCAGCCAAGGTGTGCCGTCTCGCCGAGTGACCGCTCGCTGGTTGACCCACAGCGCCGCCTGCTTGGCCATCGGCCAGGACAGGTCGACCAGCGCGTGCTCGACGATTCCATAGGCCATCTCCATGTCGAGGTTCTCGGGGTTGCTGATGCGCCGCACAACCGGGCTATTCTTGCCCAGCATCAGGCCCCATTTCATCAGTGGGCCACGGCGAAACAGCCCCTCTCCGCCGAGCAACCAGCCGATGGCACCCAGGGCCCGGTGCTGGAAATTGGGGTGCTCAAAGCCCGACGGAGAGCAGATGGCTACCCCGGCGGCGATGCGTTCTGGGTACTCGGCCAGCGCTGTGTACAGCAGCATGCCGCCCATCGAGTGACCGACCCAATACAGCTGCTCGGCCCGGGCGGTCTTGAGGACCTCGGCCACGATGGCGGGCATGTCGAACTCGGCGTGATCGTCAAAGTCGAAGCGCCCTTCAGCACCCACATCGGCGTGCTCACTGCCTGGGTCGCCGCGCAGCACGGGCACATACACATCCCACCCCTGCTGGTGAAGGTGGTGAGCCAGGCTGACCTCCTCGCGGAAGTCCCAGTTGTAGTGGTTGGCGCCCATGCCGTGCACCAACAGCACCGGCGGGCCAGTGCCACGGTAGCGACGAATCGGTGCACGCCAGCCGTCCGCAGTGGTGTAGGTCAGAATTTCGCAGGGCTTGAGCGTCGGCTGCAGGGTCATGGGGTCCTCTCTTGGGCACCCAATAGAACGGCCCAAAGAGAACCCGAGTTGGGCCCCAGATGAAACCCGTGTGAAACGTGCCGAGTCTAGGGCTCTGGCTCGTCCACAGCCGGTTCTTCGACGGTGGGCTCCTCGGGAACTGGCTCTGGGCTGAGCCGGTCCCACAAGAATGCATAGGCCAAGCTGCGCATGTGAGCCCGCTGCTTGTTGTTGGCCGCGCCTCCGTGCCCTCCCTCGATGTTCTCGTAGTACAGCACGCCCTTGCCAAGCTCTTCCATGCGCGCGGTCATCTTGCGGGCATGCCCTGGATGCACCCGGTCGTCGCGGGTCGATGTGGTGATGAGGATCGGCGGGTAGTCGGTGTCCTTGTCGAGGTTGTGGTACGGCGAGAAGGTCTCGATGAACTTCCACTGCTCGGGGTCATCGGGGTCGCCGTACTCGCCCATCCACGAAGCCCCAGCCAACAGGGTGTGGTACCGCTTCATGTCCAGCAACGGCACCTGGCAAATGATTCCGCCCCACAGATCAGGACGCAGGGTCAGCATGTTGCCCATGAGCAGCCCGCCGTTGGAACCACCCCAGATGCCGAGCTGTGGCGTACTGGTGATCTTGCGCTCGATCAGGTCCTCGCCCACGGCGATGAAGTCCTCGTAGGCCCGGTGCCGGTGCTCTTTTAGCGCTGCCTGGTGCCACCGGGGCCCGAACTCTCCGCCGCCGCGAATGTTGGCGACGACGTACACGCCTCCCTTCTCGAGCCATGCAGAGCCGACATCCGCTGAGTACCGTGGCAGCAGGCTGATCTCGAAGCCGCCGTAGCCGTACAGAATGGTCGGCGTGCTGCCATCGAGCGGCAGGTCCTCGCGGGCGACCTGGAAGTAGGGAATCTTGGTGCCGTCTTTGCTGGTCGCCTCGTGCTGGGTCACCACCAAGCCGTCTGCGTCGTACATCGCCGGCAGCGACTTGAGGGTCTCGGGAGCGTCCCCTCCAATCGTGCTGTACAGCAGCGTCGACGGCGTGGTGTAGCCCGAAGCGGTGACCCACAGATCGTTGCTGTCGTCCGCGTCGACCGCACGAGCGCTCAAGGTGACGTTGGCAGGCATTCCCTCGAGGGGAGCCGAGGCCCAGTCGGCGTCTGCAGACACCACGAGGAGCTTGTTCTTGACGTTGTCGAGCACGTTCAGCACGACCTTGTCGCGGGTCAGTGCATAGCCCAGCAGGGATGTGCGTTCTGTCGGCTCGAACAGCACGTTCGCTTCGCGCTCGCCCGCCATGAACTTCTCGAAATCGACCGCGACCAGCGACCCTTGCTTGAGCGTGGCTCCCGCGAACTCCCAGTCGTCGCGAAGCTCGATGTACAGCCAGCCGCGATGGTAGTTGGCCTCGGCGCTGTCGGGCTTGTCGACCTTGACCAGCTTCTTGCCGTCGCGCCAGAACAGCTCGTTGCTGTAGAACGTGATGATGCGGTAGACGAACTGCTCTTCGAATCCCGGCGAGTGGTCGTGGTACGCGCCTCCGCCCAGATCCGACAGCTCGGTTGCATAGACCAGCTTGGCCTTTTCGAGAGGCTTGCCGCGCTTCCAGATGCGCACCTGGGCCGGGTAGCCACTCTCGGTCATGGTGCCCTCGCCCCAGTCGGTGGACACGAACAGGTTCTTTGCGTCGATCCAGCCCACCTCGGACTTGGCCTCGGGCAGCACAAAGCCATCGGGGACGAACGACTTGCTGGGCACATCGAACTCGCGCGAGACCACCGCGTCAGCGCCTCCACGGGAGAGGCTGAGCATGCATCGGTCATAGGCCGGCGGCAGGCAGGTCGAGCCCTTCCACACCCAGCGCTCATCCTCGGCAGCCGCCAGCGCGTCGAGGTCCAGAATCTCTTCCCAGGCGGGCGCGTCCTTTTTGTACTCCTCGAGGGTCGTCCGTCGCCACAGGCCCGCAGAGTGATCGGCGTCCCTCCACAGGTTGTACAGGTAGTCGCCGCGCTTGCTGACCTTGGGAATCTTGTCGTCCGAGTCGTAGATCGACAGCAACCGGGCCTGGGTCTCGTCGAAGCCAGGCACAGCCATCAGTTCGCCGGTGGACTTGGCGTTGCGCTCCTTGACCCACTCCAGCGACGATTCAGCCGTCACGTCCTCGAGTGCGAGGTACGGATCGTCGTCCTGGGCGAACGAGAAAAGGGTCAGTGCAAGAGTCAGCAGCATGTCGGCCTCGGAGTTCGGAACCCGCAGATAACGCCGGCAGTCCGTGACGAAGCCTTCGAGTCTCTAGACCCGCTCGATGACCGTGGCCACACCCTGGCCCACGCCCACACACAGCGTCGCCACACCGAGCTTGGCGTCCGTGCGGTCCATCACGCCCAGCAGCGTCGTGAGAATGCGGGCACCGGAGCAGCCAAGTGGGTGCCCGAGCGCGATGGCACCGCCGTGTTGGTTGACTCGGCTCTCGTCGAGGCCGAGCTGCCGGATGACCCCCAGGCTCTGCGCGGCGAATGCCTCGTTCAGCTCCCAGGCATCGATGTCGCCGATGCTCAGACCGGCACGTTCTAGGGCCTTGCGGCTGGCAGGCACCGGTCCAAAGCCCATGCGGGTCGGATCGACGCCAGCGCTGGCACAGCTGCGGAATCGAGCCCGAATGGTCAGGCCATGGGCATTGGCGTACTCCTCAGATGCGACGACCAGCGCACAGGACCCATCGTTGAGGGTGCTGCTGTTGCCCGCCGTGACGCTGCCTCCCTTTCGGAACGCCGCGCGAAGCGATGCGAGTTTCTCGATGGTGCTGCCCCGTCGCGGACCCTCATCGGCGGCGACGACGGTGTCGCCTTTGCGGCCTGGAATGGTGACAGTCATGAGCTCGGCGTCGAACCAGCCGTTGTCCATGGCTGCGAGTGCCTTGGTGTGGCTGTTCAGCGAGAAAGCGTCTTGGTCTTCGCGGCTGATGCCCATGTCGTCGACGATGTTCTCGGCGGTGCAGCCCATGGCTTCGAGCTCGAACAGCGCCTCCATCTTTGGGTTGGGGTAGCGCCAGCCGAGGCACGTGTCCCAAGCCGTGTGGTTGCCAGCTTTGGGAGCGACACTGCCGCGCGCGATCGAGTAGGGCGCCCGGCTCATGCTCTCGACGCCGCCGGCCAGGGTCAGCTGCGCATCGCCAACTTGAATCATGCGAGCGGCCTGGTTGACGGCCTCGAGACCCGACGCGCACAGGCGGTTCAGGGTGACTCCAGGCACGTGCTGCGGCAGACCCGCCAGCAGCAGCGCCATGCGCGCCACATTCCGGTTGTCTTCGCCGGCTTGGTTGGCACAGCCCATGAACACCTCGTCCACGGCGGCTCCATCAATGCCGCCGCGAGCGACGACCTCACGCAGAGCCATCGCTGCCAGGTCGTCGGCACGGACACCGCTCAGACCTCCCTGAAACCGGCCAATCGGCGTTCGAACGGCCTCACAAATCACCGCGGTCTTCATGTGGTTTCCTCCTCGGGCATGGTCAGCTGATGCGGGACCGTCATGTGGACGGTAGCCATATCAAGTGTGATCACACCGTCGTCACTCGTCGACACGATGTCGGCGAAGCGGTGGCCCATGCGGACGTGGCGCGGTCTGAACAACTTGCGGCCGAACACGGGCTGCATCAGTGCGTCATCGGTGCCATGGAAGGTGACAATCATGAACGCAATGTCGTCGGTGTCGAATCGAGTGAAGGGGCTGTCTTTATCGATCTCATGCATGATCGTAAAGCCCAATGCGAACATTGGAATGCGCCTGCGGAGCAGCTTGATGTCGTACAGCCGGCGAAAGCGATGACCGTGCTGGTTGGTCTCGTCGACCATCACCGCGACATGCAGGTGCACATCCAAAATGGGGGTGTCACGCTCGTTGACCATGCGCACGTGCATGGTGGGCACGCCGTCTCGATCGTGCACCGCCACCGAATCGCTGAACAGCACCCGCGCCGAGGGCTTGGCAAACTTGGCATAGAGCAGTGCTGTGACGACTGCCACACCCGCGAGACCGACAAAGGACTCAATGGTGACGAGCACATTGGCGTAGGTCGACACGGGCGACATGGTGCCGTAGCCGATGGTCGACAGGGTCTGGACCGAGAACCAATACGCCTGGGCAAATGAGCCATCGTTGTTGCTGATGCCGTCGGTCTCGGCCATGTACAGCAGCGCAAAGCCCAGGGCGCTCAACAAGTAGGCGAACAGCGCAACGACGATGACCTGGGTCCAGGACGCCAGCATGAGGCGATGAAACAGGTCCTCAAACGGGCGAATGCGTCCGTTCACTACCCGCCAGCGAATCGAGCCGTCGTCGTCCGGCACCCGCTCCTCGGCCATTCACTCCCCTCTCGGCCTCATCTTACGGCGGACTTTGAGACGGCCACCCCGTTATCCGCAGCACCCTGGAGGGAAGCATGCAGGTCATCGGAGTCGTGGGCGCGGGCACCATGGGACACGGAATCGCGCAGGTCTGTGCCATGGCGGGCTTTGAAGTTCGGCTGACGGACAACGACTCTGCGGGACTTGCACACGGCATGGACAAGCTGCGGGCAAACCTCGACAAGGGGGTGGCCAAGGGCAAGGTCACCGAGGCCGTGCGCGAATCCGCGCTGGCGAACCTGCGAAGCACCCCTGGAATTGGAGAGATGGCCGACGGCGCCGATCTGATCATCGAGGCGATTCCCGAAGTGCTCGACTGGAAACAAGCGCTCTTCGAGAACTTGCAGGACGAAGCTCCAGAGCACTGCATCTTCGGCACCAACACCAGCTCCATCAGCGTGGGCACCATCGCCAGCGAGCTGCGTGACCCCAGCCGCGTCATCGGCACCCACTTCTTCAATCCCGTGCACATCATGGCGCTGCTTGAGCTGATTGTCGCCGACACCACCCGCGAAGACGTGGTCGATGCCACCAAGGCCTTTGCCGAGCGCATCGGCAAGCAGGCCATCGTGGTTCAGGACTTCCCGGGCTTCGCCACCAGCCGCCTGGGCGTGTGCCTGGGTATGGAGGCGATTCGCATGGTCGAGCAAGGGGTGGCCAGCCCTGCAGACATCGACAAGGCCATGACCCTTGGCTACCGCCACCCGATGGGGCCGCTGAGGTTGACCGACCTGGTGGGCCTGGACGTGCGCATGAAGATCGGCGAATACTTGGCGACTGAGCTCTCGAATCCGGCGTTCGAGCCACCGGCACTCATGCGGCAGATGGTGGCCGACGGCAAGCTCGGCAAGAAGAGCGGCGTCGGCTTCTATTTGTGGAACAGCTAGTCCGCGGTCAATCGATGATGCAGCCCGCGTCGGGGAACTTTTTGACGATCCGCACGCAGCCGCCGCAGCACTTGACGCAGTCGTCGGTCACCGCCGCATAGAAGCTCATCTGCCCATCAGCGGCCTCGACCGGCGCTCCCTCGAGCGCCAGCAGCACACACTCCGTCATCGCCGCGGGACCTCCGACGTCGAGGTCGGGGAAGCGCAGGCTGCCGTGCACGACCCGGGCGTCGATGCGCGCATTGCCCACGGGACACGGAGAGCTGCTGTTCCACGAGCGTGTGTCCCACGGCAAGAACTCGGGCTGGGCTGACATGACGAGCTGGTCCAACGGCGAGGGAAGCAAGCAGAGCAGCGTCGGCGTGTCGCTGACCGCCGAGACCTACAGGGGCAAGCATGGACTGAGCCTGAAGCTCGATGGGCTGGAGCCCGGCTTCAATGAACACAACCGCGAGCGAGCCATCGTGATTCACGGTGCCAGCTATGCGTCCGAGGCGTTCGCCAAGAAGCAGGGGCGCCTGGGAAACAGCTGGGGCTGTCCGGCGGTCTCGCAAGAGGTGTCTGGCGCCCTCATCGAGACGATCAAGAACGGCACCGTCTTTGTGTCTTGGTACCCCGACGAGGGCTGGCGCAGCCGATCGGTCTACGTCAGCAATTAGCCAGCGGCACGAGGGTTCCCGAACGGCTAAACGTCGGAATCGGAGGCACCCAATGTGGTCCATCGGCGACATCGAGCTGCAGTCGCGGCTCATTCTGGGAACAGGCAAATACCCGAGCTTCGAGATCATGCGCGCATGCCATGAGAGCGCAGGCACGTCGCTGGTCACCCTGGCCATACGCCGCATCGACGTCAATGCGCCCGACGGCCAGTCCATCATGGACTTCATCGACGAGGACCGGGTCTCGCTGCTGCCGAACACCGCCGGCTGCTACACCCCTGAAGACGCCATCGTCACGGCCAAGTTGGCCCGCGAGCTGCTGGGCACCAACATGCTCAAGCTCGAGGTGATTGGCGACGACAAGACGCTGTTCCCCGATGCAGAGGGCACCCTCGAGGCCGCCCGGGTGCTGGTCAAGGATGGCTTTGTGGTGCTGCCCTACTGCCAGGACGACCCGATTCTGTGCAAGCGCCTGGCGGACATCGGCTGTGCCGCGGTCATGCCGCTAGCGGCACCCATCGGAAGCGGGCTGGGCATTGTCAATCCGTACACGCTGTCGATCATCATCGAACAGGCGACGGTGCCGGTCATCGTCGATGCCGGCATTGGCACGGCTTCAGATGCTGCACGGGCCATGGAGCTCGGTGCCGACGGCGTGCTGCTCAACACGGCCATCGCCGGAGCGGACGACCCCATCGCCATGGCGCTGGCATTTCAGCACGCGGTCATCGGCGGTCGATTGGCCTTTGAAGCGGGTCGCATTCCCAAGAAGCTGTACGCCACCGCTAGCTCGCCGATCGATGGGCTGATCACCCGGTGAAGCTGCTGGGCATCACCCCCGGAGACGACCGGGATCTGGCGCCGTGGTTCGAGGCCCTAGGCCGCGCTGGCCTCGCCGAGCTGCTGGTGCGGGAGCCCGACCGGTCCGAAAGCGAGCTCGCGTCAGTGGTCGAGGAGGCCACTCGCTGGATCCGCCGGGTGGTTGTGCACAACAAGTGTGCCGGGGCCGAAGATGTCGCTCGCGAGTTCGGGCTGCAGGTGCACTCACGGGCGCTGTCTTGCCACAGCAAAGACGATGTCGACGCCGCGTTTGCCGGGGGCGCCACCTACTGCTTGCTGTCTCCAATCTGGCGGCCGACCAGCAAGCCGGACGACACGCGCAAGCCGCTGGGTCTCGCTGGCTTTGAACGAGCAGCTCGAGGTCGGGCGGTCTATGCCTTGGGTGGAGTCGCTCCCGATCACATGCCGCTGCTTCGTCAACAGAATGTCTACGGAGTCGCTGTGCTGGGCGGTTTATTCGGCACGTCAGATCCCGCCGCGGCAGCAATTGCACTTCGGGCGTATTTGTAGTTTCACATTTGGCTTCCTGCGGTGTCTGAAGGATGGAGGGCACTCATGCCACTGAGCCATCGACAAACTCTTGACGTCCCCAGACAAATCTCTCGCGCGGTTGTGCGTTGACCAAGGCATCACTGTCGCACTCTCGCGCGATGGTCCCCGCCGCGGGTTGGGCTCAGGCCCTCCTCAAGCGGATCGGGGAATCTGGCACGGGAGTTGCTGAACGGGAAACCGACCAGCCAAT
>CAYYHT010000142.1:0-12978 GCA_964471355.1 uncultured Enterobacteriaceae bacterium | reverse complement strand
GGCTCTGCCAAGGCCCCCACGATGTACGCCGACAGGCCCTTCTGCGACACGCCGAGGTTGAAGTCGGTCTCGACGTAGCCAGGCGGGGTGCCCGGGCTGTGTGTGATCAACCGCCCATCCGACGCTGCGACGAACACCAAGTGAGGATCGTCGACGTTGTCCTGGTTGGCGATGTTCGTGATGGCGTCGATCTGGCGCGCCGAGAGGCTTGCGCGAAGCACTCCAAGCAGCGTGCCGTCAGCCGCGTGTGCGGTCTTCATGACAGCGACCACAACACGCTGCTCGGTGATGGGCAGGTGGCTGTCGAGCTCTGTGTAGTGCAGGTCGGTCCAGACGGCTCCGTCCGGTCGATTCATGCGCGCTTGCAGACGCTCACTGACCACCACTTCAAAGGTGGGGTGGGTGGTCGGATCGTCGACCGCATCATCCGAGCGCTCGGCTGGCACCCCGATCGGGTCGTCTTCATTGCGGTTGCAGATGTCGCAGACGTACCCGTCGCCTTCCATGAAGGTGTGGCGGGTGATCAGTCGTGAGGTGGCCCCTCCGGTGCGGTAGATCGACAGCTGCCAACGTTCCTGCTCGCCCTTGAGCAGCTCGCCTTTGTTGTCGTAGCCCAGCGCGGACACGTGAGTGAAGGTGACTTCGTTGAGGTTGTCGTTCGCCAGCAGCTGCGAGAACAACGCTGCTTCGACCGACTTGGGGTCGCTGTGGTTGGTGACGCCACGCTGAATCTGGCGCTCGATGTTGATCAATGCCCGATGTGCTTCTCCCAGGTAGGTGTCGACATCTTCTGCGTATGCCGCCGCCGTACGGGTGCTGACCTCGTCTGAGACCGCCCTTAGTGAGCGTTGGGAACCATCGACGAACAGGCCAACAAAGAGCCCCAGCAGAACGATAAGTCCTGCCAGGGCGATGATGAATATGTGCCTGAGGCGGAGGCGGCTCATGTCCGCGTTCTACCTCGAATGAGCCGCGCTAGTAGCGGTAGGCTTCGGGCTTGTAGGGGCCTTCGACGTCTACGCCGATGTAATCGGCCTGGACCTTGGTCAGCTGGGTGAGCTTTGCACCAAGCTTGCCGAGGTGCAGTCGCGCGACCTTCTCGTCGAGCTTCTTGGACAACACGGTCACCGTCTTGCCGAAGGACTCGGCGTTGGCGTGCAGCTCCATTTGCGCCATGACCTGGTTGGTGAAGCTGTTGCTCATCACGAAGCTCGGGTGGCCGGTGGCGCAGCCCAAGTTCACCAAGCGACCCTCGGCGAGGATGATGATGCTGTGACCGTCCGAGAAGCGCCACTCCGCGACCTGTGGCTTGATGTCGATCTTCTCGACCTTGCCGTCGGCGCGCATCTGCTCGAGACCGGCCATGTCGATCTCGTTGTCGAAGTGGCCGATGTTGCACACGATGGCGTTGTGCTTCATGCGGCTCATCTGGTCGGCGCTGATGATGTTGAAGTTGCCCGTCGCGGTGACGAACACGTCGTACCCAGCGTCGATGGCGTCGTCGAGAGTGAGCACTTCGAGGCCGACCATGCAGGCCTGCAGTGCGCAGATCGGGTCCACTTCGGTGATGGCGACACGGGCGTGCTGGGCACGCAGAGACTCGACCGAGCCCTTTCCAACATCGCCGTAGCCGCACACGAGGACGCGCTTGCCAGAGAGCATGACGTCGGTGGCGCGCATGATGGCGTCGACCAAGCTGTGTCGGCAGCCGTACACATTGTCAAACTTGGACTTGGTGACGCTGTCGTTGACGTTGATGGCGGGGAACAGGAGGGTTCCTGCGGCGGCGCGCTCGTTCAAGCGGTGGACGCCAGTGGTGGTCTCTTCGGAGACGCCACGAATCTGGGCGGCAATCGGACCCCAGTAGTTGTCGCCCTTTTCGGAGCGCACAGCGTGCAGAATCTCGAGCACAACGCTCTCTTCTTCGCTGGCTGCGGAGCTGGGGGCCGGGATGGTGCCGCTCTTTTCGAACTCGAGTCCGAGGTGGACGAGCATGGTGGCGTCGCCGCCATCGTCGAGGATGAGGTTGAAGCCGTCGGTCCAGGTCAGTGCCTGAAGTGTGCACCACCAGTACTCGGCAAGGGTCTCGCCCTTCCATGCGTAGACCTTGACGCCATCATCGCCGTTCGGGCCGGCGGCCACTGCAGCGGCAGCGTGGTCCTGCGTCGAGAAGATGTTGCATGACACCCACTGGACTTCGGCGCCGAGCGCGGTCAGCGTCTCGATCAGGACAGCCGTCTGAATGGTCATGTGCAGTGAGCCCATGATCTTGGCGCCCTTGAGGGGCTGGCTGTCACCGAACTCCTTTCGCAGAGAGTCGAGGCCGGGCATCTCGTGCAGAGCCAGCTCCATCTCTTTGCGACCGAAGCGGATGTTGTCCTCGCTCATGTCGGCGACCTTGAGGTCGAGTCCGGCAAACAGCGGCAGGTTGGTGTCGAGGAAGGTGTTCGTGGGCTCGAGCGTCGCGCTCATGGTGCCTCCAGGCGTGGTATCGAAGCCCTGCCGTTTATCTCCCAACACCCCACAATGCCACCCTTGGACGTATAGTGCCCCCGTAGGAGGGGATTTGTTGGTCCAATTTTTGGCTGATGAAGGTGGAAGTACTGCGGTTGAATACGCATTGTTGGCATCCCTGATCGCCATGGGATTGGTCGCATCGCTCGATCTGATCGCCCAACAATTTGAGGGCAACTACGAAACGATCAGCGATGCAGCTTCGAGTCCCGCTCCCTGAGCAAGATCCGAACAGGGGTCGGGGGGGCCACCGTATTCGCGGCGTTCTTTACCGGTGCCGTCGCTCTGAATGCCGGCGCGGTGGTGCAGACGGCGCTGATTGCTGGCGCCCATGAGCAACTCGGGGCGACCCTAGAGATCGACTCGGTGCGCGTCGGGTGGGGCTCTGCTGCCCTCCACGGAGTCCGCTTCTACCAAGACACCCATGTGGGTACGCTTGAATTGATCGCCCCGGAGGTGTCGGTTGAGCTTGAGATGTTGCCGTTGCTCGGTGGCCGGGCCGAGGTCCACTCGGTGGCGATGCGGTCGCCCTTTGTCCGCCTGACGCTCGAGAACGAACCGAACGCTGCGAACGCCCGTGAGGCATCGGGCCATGTGCTGGACACGGTTGCTGTTGTGGACGGGATGGGGGAATTGGTCGTGCCGAACGGGCAGGCGCCGATCGTGGTGCCGTTCGAAGGCCTGGTTTACGCGGGGCGAGATGTGCAAGCTGACTCGCTGGTCGGGCTCTTTAGGACATCGACCCTGAGTGCCACCTTGGCCGGCGGGGGACATGTTGCGCTCGTGACCTCTGAATTTCCGCGATCCTTCCAGGTCACACGCCTGCCGCGGCCGGTCGTGGATTCACTTTTCGAGTCTGCGGCGATGCCTTTGGCCAAGACCGTGTCCCTGGCGATCAACGACCTGGATGGTGATCTGACCCTGAAGCTGGAGTCCGGCGAATCCCAGCGCATACGGGTCACCGAGATTGCCGTCGTTGATGATCGCGATCTGCGTACTGCCATGGACAGCGTGTGGATGGCGATCGCTCGGGGCGATTGACCGCTTGGTCCGCTCTCACCCCGTGCTTGCAACTGTCACTGACATCGGCTGCGTGTCAGTGGCGAAGGACGATCGGGACACCGTTGCTACAGCGCTGACAGGCGTCGTTGCACCACGACATTCGCTGACGAACATCTTGGGGGTGAGCACGTACTTGTAGAGCAGATGGAGGCACACCATGGCCACGCACCTCAACTTCGAGACGACCCGCTACACAATCAGTTCGACCCTTGAGGTCCCGCTGACTGTCGATGCGACGGACTGGGTCTCGGCGCTGTGCACCGCACTCGACCTGCTCGAGCGTGCGGAACGGGTTCCACACCTCGTATGCGAAGTCGATGGAGCAGGTGTCGTGACGGCTCACGATCCGGACACCGGCGAGGTGTACTCCCTCAAGGCGCACAGCGTCGCCGGCCGCTTCGCCGCCTAGCCCTGTCGCGTGATACCCAGGGGTCATGGACGACCGCAATCTGACCTCGCGAGACCTTCAGCGTCAGCAAACACGTGCTCGGGTGTACGACGCCGCTCTGGACATCTTTCGAAGAGATGGCGTGGCGGCGGCCAAGATCGGCGACATCGCAGACCTGGCCGGAGTCAGCCGTGGCACCTTCTATTTCCACTACCCGACCAAAGACGACGTGCTCGT
Organism: uncultured Enterobacteriaceae bacterium; assembly: GCA_964471355.1. Taxonomy (GTDB): domain Bacteria; phylum Myxococcota_A; class UBA796; order UBA796; genus CAYYHT01. The sequence continues at coordinate 8,777 of CAYYHT010000142.1, read as the reverse complement.
GCAGCTGCTGCGAGAGCGTGAAGATCGCCTCGTCGTCGCGCTTGAGGACATGCCCCAGACGGCGACCATCCACGAGGTGCTGAACACGGTTGCGATCGAGGTGGCAGACAGCTGGAAGGACGACCCACGCTTGTTGGCTGAAGTTGGGACGGTAGCCCTGCGAATCACAGCCGGCGGCCTCGAAGAGATGGCCGAGATGCACCCCGCAGCAACGGCGCTCCGTCCTCGTTTTCAATACGCCGCCAAGAATGGCGAGCTGGCAGACCTCATCCCGCCGGACCTGCTCACGAATTTCTTCCTGATCAACCTGTTTGGCGCCGCTCTGGCGTGGTGCGGAAACCCGGTGATCCCGCTGGACCAGATGCTCCAGAACGTGGCTATCTTCTTCCTCAGGGCCGCCGTCCCCTAAGAACATGTCAAGCAGGTGTCAGCAGCTTCCGATACAATTGAAAGTGGGTCGGGAGGCTTCAATGCGTTTGTTGGTCGGTAGTGTGGTTCTGATGTCCCTGGTGGGCTGCAACGCCATCGAAGAGGGAAGCTGGTCGCAAGCCAACAGCGGATGGGGCGATGCCGCACCCGTCGACGAGGCCATCTGGACCGAGGCCCGAGACGCGTCCATCATCGAGCGCATTAGTCGCGTCGATCAGCCCGCAGCGGGCGTCGTGTTCCACCCAGAGACCCTGCTGGCACGTGCAGGCATGTCGGGCATCACCTGCGACGTCGACCCCGAGAGCGGCACGGTCACGACGGACTACGACTTTCCTGGACATGGCGAATCGGTTGTCGATGGACTGGGCGACAAGGTCCTGATCTCAACCAGCGAAGGCCTGTACCAGCACGACATCATGCAAGAGGACCCGATCGGTCTGATGCTCGTCAATGTCGATGGCGAACAGCTGGACAACGGATGGTTCGTCAACGCAGCCCTCGTCGACGACGGCGTGGTGGCCATGAAGGACGACTGGGGCAAGTCGGCCGTTCACTGGACGGGCGACGATCTGATGATGGAACTGCCATTTGACGGCGCCCGCAGCGAGCTATCGGTCGACCACCAGTCCAGCGTTGTCTGGGCCGCTGGCCGCGATGGTCTGTGGGCCGTGGACAAGGCAGGAGGGGTCTTCATGGGGCCTGGCGAGCACGTCTCGTGGGATTCGATGGCGGCCTTCGCCTGGGTGGCGGACGACTCTCGCTTGGCTTCGGTCCATCCAGATGGCAGCGTCTCTTGGGCGCTGGACCTTGGCGGCGAGATCATGGATGTCGACGCCATGGGTGACCATGGAACCGCAGTCGTGCTCATCGACATGGGTGGCGACGACAAGCGAGTGACAATGGTCGACCGCGACGGCGTACTGCTGGCCTGGGCACCGGTTCACGAGTCCGCGCTGGAACTTGCTGTGTCCGAGCACGCCGAGCGCTTGGCCGTCATGTACCGGACCGAGACCTGGTACTACGTTCCTCACTGCCCCTAAGCGGGCAGCAGGGGGAGCCAGACAGAGCTCTAGTAGCTCTCGTTGGGCATCAAGATGCGTACCGTGTTCACGTGGTACGCGGCCATGAATGGGTAGGTCAGGAACATTCCCACCAGAGGGATGAAGCTGAGCACGATGGCGCTGAGCAGACCGAGGGCGCCCACGGCTAGGTGCCAGCCTGGATTGGCCTGGATGAAGTTGAAGGTCTTGCCGAGGGCATCACCGGCGCTTTGACCGCGGATCGCCACCATGACGGGTGCAATGGGCAGCATCAGCGACAGGATGATGCCTGGGAAGTAGCAGAACATCGCGCCGATGGAGATGCAGACCGTCATGCCGAGGTACGCACCAATGAACGACCATCGGTCTTCGCTGGTCTTGCTAAATGCCGACCCCATGGACATGGGCATGCCGTCGCCGATCTGTTGGTTGGCAGAGCGGTACATGGACATCTGCATGGACGGCACAATGATGAGCGACAGGGTGAACAAGCCGACGATGTAGAGCAGAAGCGCCACAGCGCCGCCACCGAGGGCCACCAGCTCGTTCTCCATAATGATGCCCGGTGCGACCGGGACCATGATGCCGATGATGAGTGCAACGACCAGCATGAAGATGCCGATGAACATGCCGAAGCCAGCGCTTAGGTAGCTGACGAAGTTGTCCTTGAGGTCGTCGATGGTGTTGGTCAGCACCGTTGTGGCCGGGGGCAGGTCCTCGGGAGTCACGGGGGTGCCTCCGCCAGCGGCGGCTTCGTAGGGGTTGTCACTCATGGCTCTTAGGCTCCTTTTGCCATCATCAACTTTAGGTCGCCGATGGTGTCGGTGAGGGTCTGTAGGGGGTCTCTCGGGGCCCACTGCAGCTCTTGACGCGCCTTGCTATCGTCGAGGTACCAGGTGTGGGCGCTCATCTGCAGATCGATGCGATTCATGTCGTAGCCAATCGCGAAGCCGTTCTTGCCCAAGCTGGGAAACCAATCAAGGACCTTTGTGGCCGCCGCGGGTGCCACAAAGCGTGGTGCCGGTCGACCGGCGATACGGGCCAACCGGTCATAGAAAAGCTTGAAAGACATGTTCGCGGAGCCCAGCAGGTAGCGCTCGCCGCTGCGTCCAAGGGTCAGGGCTGATACTGCTGTCTCCGCGACGTCGCGGGCGTCAGCAAAGGAGAGGCCTCCGCGTGGGCAGACGGGAACTTGGCCATCTAAGAACAGACGCACAGCAGCGCTGCTTGAACCGTCCACATCTCCCGGACCCAGCAACAACGAAGGGTTCAGGCTTACCACTTCAAGTTCGTCGCTCGCCGCTGTCAACGCGAGCTGTTCGGCAAACAACTTGCTGCGGTAGTAGGGCCAGTCATTGATGATTCCAAGCGGCGTTGGACTGTCCTCGGTGGCGACCGCGTTGGCGTCTGCCGAGACGGCCACAGTGCCCGAAGTGGACACGATGACGACGCGACGAACGGAGGCACTCTTGGCGGCATCGAGTAGGTTTTCAGTGCCTCGTACGTGAATACGCCACAACTGCTCTGCCATTGCATCGCCGTGGTCAACGAGGCCGGCGGCATGAATGACTGCGTCGCACCCATCAATCGCCGCAGCAAGGCTGCTAGGGTCCAAGACATCGCCGACAACAAAGTCGACGTCAGTCCGCGGCTGGCGCGAGAGCGCGACGACGTCGTGCCCCTTCAGCTGTTCCAGAATGTGGGTGCCGAGGAAGCCTGTGGCGCCTGTGACGAAGACCTTCATCATCTCTCCGGGGGGCCGCCTATCGCGCGGTTAGGGATGTCGCGATGGAGCCGCAAAGACGCCACGTCGAAATTGCCCCTCCCTACGACTTCAAGCGCACCGTCAGCCGCCAGAGTCTGTGGGGTGGTGGACCGTGCGCACGCTGGGTGCAAGGCGCTTTGTGGCGAGCGACGTGGACTCCGCAAGGGCCCGCGGCGACTGGCTACCGGCGCACCGACTCTGGCGTGGAAGTTCAGTCCTTCGGGCCGGGAGCAAGCTGGGCGATTGACACCGCTCCCGAGTTGTTGGGCGCTCACGACGATCCTTCGAGCTTCCAGCCCTCGCATCCGCTGCTGAAGGACCTTCACGCCCGCTCGATGGGGCTGCGCTTTGGCAAGACCCAGCTGATGCTGGACCGCTTGCTGCCGGTCATCATCGGGCAGAAGGTCACCGCAGTTGGCGCCAAGGGCTCTTGGAAAGACTTGGTCTGGGAGTACGGCGAGCCGGCTCCGGGACCGATCGAGCACCTGCGCCTGCCACCTCATCCAGAGGTCTTGGCCGATGTGCCGGCGTTTAGGCTGGTGGCCTGCAACATCGAGGGCAAGCGCGCGGCGGTGCTCAAAGAGGCCTGTCGGCGCCACCGGCGGCTTGAAGAGGCGGCTTCCATGACGTCGGCGCAGGCGCTGCAGCGCCTGCAGGCACTTCGAGGTATTGGCGTGTGGACCGCGACTCTGACCGTATCGGTGACCCATGGAGATCCCGATATTCCGTGGATTGGCGACTACCACCTGCCCAACGCAGTGAGCTGGCACCTCGCCCAGGAGCCGCGCGGAGACGACGAGCGCATGCTTGAGCTGCTCGAGCCGTTTGCTCCACACAGAGGAAGGGCGCTGTTCCTGCTCAAGATGGCCGGAAGAGCGCCCCGCTACGGTCCAAAGACCGACGTTCGGAATATTCGCGGAGACTAGCCCTTGTTCAGGGTCTTTTCTTCGGCGAGTGCGTCCTTGATGGCGGCTTCGGACCAGCCGAATGTGCCGATGACAACGTCCCACACTGGTGAGCTGATGCCCATGTTGAGATGGAACAGCTTGAAGTGGTGGACCATGTGGGAGCGGCGGATGACCTTGCCGAGCCACCAAGTGGGACGGCCGTGGTGCGTGTAGTAGTGCATCCAGTCGTAGGTCAGGTAGCCGAGGCAGGTACCTGAAAACAGGGGAATCCACAGGTGCGGACCGGCGACAAGGTAGTAGATGCCGCCCACGATCAGCGCGCCGGGCCAGGACATGACCGGCGGGGCCACCAGGCGCCAAGGATCGTTGGGGAACTCGTGGTGGTAGCCGTGCAGCAGGAAGCTCTTGACCTTTTGGTCGAAGGTCTCTTTGCCGAAGTCCCAGTGGAAGACCCAGCGGTGCAGCACGTACTCGAGCAGCGTCCAAGCGATGATGCCGAGCACGAAGAGTCCCGCGCCACCGATGGGCGTCAGTGCGTCGCTGAACAACGCGTAGTACAGGCCGTAGAGGATGGGGCCACCGAACCAGATTCCCGGCGTCGCTGGGTGTGCGGTGGCGAAGTAGTCCTCGATGAACCTGTTCTTGTAGACGCGGATTCGCGTCTTGCCGCGGTGCTTGGGCATTGGGGCGGCAATGTGGCCTTCCCAGTGATTCACCGTTTCGATCAGCTCATCGGTGTAGTCAAGCAGTCCCAAATGTGGCTCCGTGGTATCCGGTCGCACATGTATCTTACGGGGCGCTTACAAGCTATTTCATGGCCGATTTCGTGCTCACAGCTGCCGATGCGCGTCGGTGGATCATTCACGCCCATGGGCTGACTGGTGGCCAGTTCGGCGCCGGGCCCGCCGGTGTGCGCGAAGTGCTTAAACACCGTCGCTGCATTCAGCTCGATCCCCTTGATGCGATTGGAACCAACGCCGATCTTGTGGCGATCGCTCGGGTAGACGGAATCGAGCGCGGTGACGTCTACCGGGCATTGCTGCCGGGTCATGGCTTTGAGCACTTTGCCAAAGAGCGCTGCATCCTTCCGGCTGGCGCCTTTGCCCACTATCGCGACAAAGCGACCCACACGCCATGGTGGCGCCACTCCGAGCGCATGAAGCGCCTTCAACAGGCCGATCCGGGGCTGCTTGAAGATGTTCTGGCCGAAGTTCGAGACCGGGGTCCGCTGACGCCCGGGGAGCTGACCGATCGGGGGCGCGTTGAACGCGTGGACTGGGGCGGGTGGAAGAGCACGCCCTTTGCCAACAAGCTGGCGCTGGAGATCTTGTGGGTGCGGTGTCGCATCGTGGTCCACAGCCGCACCAAGAATGCCAAGCGATATGACGTCCCCGAGCGTGCGCTGCCCGCAGTGGCCGATGCGCCAGCGAAGGGAGACTTCGGCCGGTGGGCGCTGCTCAATCGTGTCGAGGCATCCGCACTGCTGCCAACGGCGACCGGTCCGCAATGGGGCCAACTTCAGGACGTGCGCAAGGCGCTCACACAGACACTGCTAAAAGAGGGGGCCATCGAGGCCGTCAGGCTGACCGGGACGCGTCGCCGCTGGCTGGCCCCCGCGGGCTTCCGAGAGCGCACATGGGCCGAACCAGACGACCGCATGCGCATCTTGGGTCCGCTCGACCCGATGATGTGGGACCGCAAGCTGATCCGGATTGTCTTTGGCTTTGAGTACATCTGGGAGGTCTACAAACCGGCCAGCAAGCGACGCTGGGGCTGGTATGTGTGTCCACTTCTGCATCGGGGCATGCTGGTGGGGCGCATCGAGGCGCACACAGATCGAGGCCGTGTCGTGGTGGACCGAATCTGGGAGGAGCAGCCTGGGAGCGTCGACCGGGACGCCCTCGATGAAGCCCTGGCCCGACTCAGGCTGGCAAGTCCTCTTCGGCAAGCTTGAAGACCCGGGCGAACTCGATGAGCAGCGGAATCTCGTTGGTCTTGATGGCTCCGCTCATGAACTCAGGCGGAGTAGGCAGGTAGCGCTCATTGAGGATGCGGCTCATCATGTCTGGGCTGGTCTTGACCACACAGTCCGCGGGTCCGGTAGGACGTCCCGGGGCCACGCTCGCGCCTTCGGAGGTGACGGACACCGTGTACCGTGGCCCGTCGGCACCACCTAGGCTGAAGTACCAGCACAGGGGCTTGGTCACGCGATCGAGTGCAATGCGACCCTCGAGCTGCCCGAAAGCCTCGGCGACCGTCGGAGGCTTCGGAGGTGCGTCGCTCAGGTCCGTTCGAGTCGACAGATCGAGCACGCCACCATCACGCAAGGCCGCGACGGCATCGTGCGCTAGGCGAGCCACTGCACGGGCGGCCTCGGAGGGGCGAAGATCGGCGGTCAAGCGAGTGAGGTCCCGGGCGGCAAGGGGAGCGCCGATGCGCACCTCGAGCTTGCGCCCCATGGGCATAAATGAGCCCTTGGGCAAGATGTCGTAGGTGCCTTCGAGGTACATCGGCAGGATGTCGACGCCGGTCTCGAGGCTCAGTTTTCCGACGAGCGGCTTGAACTCGCCGAGGGAGCCGTCGGGACGCCGGGTGCCTTCGGGGAAGATCAACACCACGTGTCCGGCGTCGACGACCTCGGTGGCCTGTTCCAGACTGGTTCTGAACCCCGTCTCTCGGTCGATTGGAGCCAAGTTGGTCAGCTGCTCAAAATATGCGACCCACCACTTGCTTCCCTGGAAGAAGTAGTCCTTGGCGGCGAACCCGCGAATGCGGCTGCCGTAGGGACCTAGCGCGTATTTGACCAGTCCCATGTCGAGGTGGGAGGCGTGGTTGCTGACCACGATGGTCGGGCGATTCTGGGGGATGAACGCGCGCCCGATGACACGGGTATCGAGCACGCTTCCGTACAGCGCGGACTGTGCGTTGAAGAGCGCGTTCTTGATGGGTTCGCGCATGAACTCGGGGATGTGGACGCGTTCGGGCTCGTCGAGCTCGACGGTGGGCCGGGTCGCGGGCAGTTGTGACAGGGTGATGATGTCGCCGATGGTGTCGCATCGCGACAGCGCGTCTGCGTCCGGGTGTTCCCCTGGTTGCCCCTGCAAGGCCGAGGCGAGCTCAACCCACATCAGGGAGTCGAAGCCGAGATCCTCAGCCATGGACGTGTGGTCGTTGAGTTCACTGGCAGGCCGACCCGAAATGGCGGCAACCGCGGCCACGATGGGGCCACCAGCGGCTGCTCCCTTGCTGGGGGCCGTCGCAGCCACAATGCGCTCGAGGGTCTCGCGGACCTTGACGCGCTGTACCTTGCCAATCGCGGTGCGCGGCAGTTCTGCCTCTACGCAGTGCACGACGGTGGGTTGCTGTCCCGCTGGCAGGCGGCCGATGGCGCGACGAATCTCGGCACGAGCGGTGCGGTCGTCCTGCTCTGGGACCGCCAAGAGAGCCAAGCGCTCTCCGCCGCGAGGGTCAGTCACGCCTACGAGTGCGTATTCACGCACCGTCGGAATGTCGCCGAGCACGCCTTCGACGTCCGACAGGTAGATGTTCTCGCCGTTGGCGGTGACCACGACGTCCTTTGCTCGTCCCACAAGCACCAGGCGGCCGGAGTGGTCCAATCGGCCCAGGTCCCCGGTGTGCAGCCAGCCCTCGCCATCAATGCTCCGCTTGGTACCCGCTCGGTCCTGGAAATAGCCAGCCATGATGTTGGGCCCACGGGCCAGCACCTCGCCGATTCCCTTGTCGTCTGGGGCGGCGATCTTGAGCTCCACGCCCGGAATGGCCTTGCCCACAGTGCCGGACTTGGCGCCGGGACCACCCTTTGCCACCGCAAGAACGGGCGCTGCCTCGGTCAGTCCATAGCCCTCGGCGAGGTGCAGACCGAGCCCTGCGAACAGGGAATGGGTGCTCTCGGGGAGTGCTGCGCCGCCGCTGATCAGCAGCCGGATGTGGCCGCCCAGGCGCGTGTGGACGCTGCCGAACATCATGCCGCCCAGGTCGAGGCCAGTGTTCTTGCCGAGCCATCGGTTGCTCTGCAGGGCGGCGTCAAAGACCACCTTGGTCAGCTTGCCCTTGTCTGAAGCCTCGGACCGGATGCGTCGTTCGAGCAACTGCCACAGGGCTGGCACGCCGACCATCGCGGTGATGCGACCCTCTGTGAGGCCGTAGGTGAGGCGCTCTCCGTTGATTTCGTCCAGATAAAGAATGCGTGCACCTCGGGACAAAGGCAGCAGCAGTCCGCACGCAAACTCGAAGGTGTGGTGCAGAGGAAGGACCGACAGAATCCGGTCGGTGGGGCGGAGAGGGAAGACAGTGGCCAGGCTGGCAACCAGCGACGCAAAGTTGGCGTGGGTGAGCATGACCCCCTTGGGGTCCCCGGTGGTGCCACTGGTGAACAGCACAGAGACGACGTCATCTGGCTTGGTCACGAGCTTGGGCAGGCCAGAAGTCGGTCCATCGGCCGCGGTGGCGCCCAGGAGGCCGAGTGGATGTTGAAGGGTTTTGCGACTAAGTGCAGGAAAAGCGAAGGAAAAGCAAAGGAAAATCAAAGGAGAAGTTGGAAAAGCAAAGAAAAAGCAAAGGGAAAGGAAAAGTGCAGGAAAAGCGAAGGGAAAGCAAAGGAAAAGCAAAGGAAAA
>CAYYHT010000141.1:0-12991 GCA_964471355.1 uncultured Enterobacteriaceae bacterium | reverse complement strand
GATCACCAGAGCCACCCAGGTGTAGATGCCGAGAAAGGCGCCGATCATGGCCAGCAGTTTTACGTCTCCCCATCCAAGGCCTTGCTGGCCGCGAATGGCGAAGAATCCGATGGACACAGACGCAAAGAAGCTGCCACCGATCAGCGAGGCTGCCAGGCACTCCTTCCAGTTCATGGCCAGGGCACCGTCATAGCCCAGCCATCCGAGCGCGAACACGGCCGCGATGCCCACCGGGGCGGCGTAGCTGGTGGTCTCGTCGGGGATGATCCAGTGCCTCAAGTCGATGTAGCTGCCGATGACCAGCAGAATCAGGAAGATCATGTAGGTGAACCAAGCCGCCCAATAGACCGGATCGCCAGCGGACTCGGGGGACGGAAAGATGCGCCAGAACAGCAGCAGGCCCAGCAATCCACCCAGCAGCTCGATCAGCGGGTAGCTGGTGGGAATGGGCGCAGAGCAGTCCCGGCATGTCCCGCCGAGTCGCACATAGGACAGCAGCGGCAGGTTGTCGGTGATGCGGATGGGGTGCTGGCAGGAGGGGCAGTGACTCGCGGGCCACCACAGTGAGCGGTCCTCGCCCAGTCGCAGGATCGCGACGTTGGCAAAGCTACCGAACGAGAGTCCGAGCAAGACGGCGAAGGTGGCAAACACAGCCATCACGACTCCGGCGGTCATTTTCGGTGCGCCTCGGCGGTGTCAATCGTCGTCACTGGGCTCGTCTCACGCTGCCAGGATAGCGGGGTGCAGCATGCAAGACACCCAGACCGCACGTCGCCGCTACGATGAGCTGCCCTATGTGGCGCGGCCCTATGTGGACCTGCACCCCGATCGGCTGGCCACCGAGGCGGCTCTGTCGGGGTTCGCAGCGCCGGCGCTTGAGCACGCATCGGTGCTCGAAATCGGCTGTGGAGTGGGGGTGCACCTGACTCTGTTGGCGGTGGAGTGGCCCAACGCGCAGTTCGTGGGCTTTGACATCGCCGAGGTTCAGATCGAAGCGGCGCGGGATCTGGCGAGGCAGCTCGGGGTCGACAACGTTCGATTCGAGGTGATGGACCTCATGGAGCTGCCACGCACCTATCCGACCTTCGACTACATCTTGGTGCACGGGCTGTACAGCTGGGTTCCGACTCCGGTCCGCGATGCGCTGATGAGTGTGCTGAGGAGGCACTTGGCTCCGACGGGGGTCGCGTCTGTGTCCCTCAATACCTATCCGGGCTGGGGACCGCGTCGGGCGATGCGTGACTTGATGCTGCTGGCAGCCCGGGGCTCAGCGAGTCCGGCAGAGACCATCAAGCGCGGGCGTCGAGCCCTGCAGCTGCTGGCGCAACACAGCACCCGCGAGACTCCGTGGCACCAGACCCTCAACGAGCACCACGCCCACCTCGACGAGCTGCCGGACAACTACCTCTTCCACGACTTCTTGGCAGACGTGAATCAGCCGGTCTGGCTGCACGAGTTCATCGCCGACTGCGACGCCCACAGCCTCTCCCTGCTGGGGCCCGCCGACGTTGAGCGGCTCGACGTCGCTGAGGGGCGAGGATTTCGCCACCAGTGTCTGGTGCACAGCAAGCGCACGCCGGACTCACTCAAGCCGCGCCTGGACCAGCTGCGCATCGCGGGCAACCTGCGGGTCGATGGGTCAGACATCGTTCACGACGACGGACGACTCGTTTCGGCAGGCGATGCCGAGGTCCGCTCGGTCCTGGTGCAGCTGTCGGCGCTGCGGCCACTGAGCCTGCCCATGTCGCAGGTGCTCGAAACGAGCGACTCCGTCCGGTCTGCCGAGGCGCTTCGTGCACGGTTGATCGACCTGTACCGGCAGGGCGTGGTCGACCTGAGGCTTCGGCCCGACCGCTGCGTCGACTATGTGTCGGAGCGTCCCGAGGTCTGGAGCATCGCCCGCGCATTCGCAGCCAAGGGGGCCTTTTACACCCCGAACCTGCGCCACGAGGCCGTGTGCCTGGACGAGTTCCACCGGGTGTTGGTCTCGCTGTGCGATGGCGCCCACACCCGCCAGCAGCTGCACGCGGCACTGGCCGAGGTCGTGACGCAGACCTCGGACCAGGCCCTCGATCAGCAGCTTCAGCACTCGCTGCTCAAGTTGTCCTTTGACGCGTTGCTGATTGCATGAGCCAGATCCAAGAACGCTACGATGCTCTGGCGTACCCGGCACGGGTGACGTCTGCCAGCGAACCGGCTCGCATGGCGGCCATAGCGCGCATGCACGGACACGCCGGCGCCGACCCAGCCACCGCGAGGGTGCTGGACATTGGGTGTGGCGTGGGCACCAACGCTCTGAACCTGGCGATGCTGCAACCACGATCAACGGTGGTGGGCATCGATGTCTCGGGGGTTCAGATCGACGCGGCGAAGGCAGCGCGACAGACGCTGGGGGTCGCCAACGCCCGCTTCGAGCACGTGGACTTGACCCAGCTGCCATCGGACTTTGGCGAGTTCGACTACATCGTCGCGCACGGGCTGTACGCGTGGATTCCAGACGAGGTGCGCCAGCGCTTGCTGGCTGTTGTGGCCCAGCACTTGGCGCCGTCGGGCGTCGCCCTCATCTCCTACAACATCCAGCCTGGGTGGGCGTTTCGCAGCATGGCTCGCGAGCTCATGTTGCGCGCGTCGGGTCCCGCAGAGCCCGAACACGTGGTCGCCCGCGCCCGCGAGGCGCTGTCGGATGCGGTGGAAACGGCTCCGGAGCACTCGGCATGGAGGCATGCGTTGGCGGGTCTGCATGCCGAAGTTCAGGACTTCAGCGATGCGGATCTGTTCCACGACCTGCTGGCCCATGTGTGTGAGCCGGTGTGGTTTCACCAGTTCCACAGTGCTGCTGGCCAAGCGGGCCTGCGGTACATGGGTGAGTCCACCTTTCCCGAGACAGCGGATCTATTGCTGGGCAACGAACGCCGTGCTGCGCTGACCGAGCTGGGATCCGATCTCGCGGCGCGCCAGACCTTCAAAGATGCGCTGTTGAATCGCGCGTTCCGGTCGAGCCTGATGGTGCGAGCCAGCAACAAGATCGACAGCAAGTACTCGCCGATCCGCCTGCAGGAACTGTTCGTGTGGACGGACTTGAATCGCACCGACGTGGCCGGCCGCTATCTGAGCCCCTCGCGGGGGGCTGTCACGCTGTCCGAACCGGCCCTGGCCAGGGTGCTGGACACACTCATCGCTGCGCGGCCGAGCGCGGTTCTGGCCCGGGACCTGCCGGGCAACCCCGATGCTGTCTTGCACAACCTCGTGGGTTTGTGGGGCTACGGCTTTGTCGATGCGCGTGTCGGGCAGACCCGTTGTGCGGACCTATCGGCGAGGCCAGTGGCCCATTCACTCGCTCGATTGCTCTGCCAGACAGGGGTGGTTCCGAATCGCCGCCACGAGTCCGTGAACGTGGATTCCGAAGACGCAGCGCTGCTGGCCCTGCTCGATGGCAGCCGGGAAGTCGCCGCAACCGAGCTTGAGGCGGTGCGCCGGTTTGCCCAGGCGGGGCTGCTGACGCCCTAGCCCACGTCGCTGCGCTCGAGCACGAGCACGCTCGCGCCGAACCACACACCGACCCAGAACAGGGCATAGGCGGCTGCCCACAGCTGGCTGAGGGGGTCCAGTGAAGCTCCGGCGACCACAGCATCGTGAATATCGAGCACGCCGTAGTTGGGCATGAGCCCTGACAGCGCCTGATGCACGCTGGCCAGCGAGGCATTGCCTGTGTCGGCGGCGAGCTGTCCATACGGGTCGAGCAGGTGGCCGGCGACCCACAGCCCCATGGCCAAGAATCCCGCCGGAAGCGGGCGCACGAGGGTGACCAGGAAGAAGGCACAAGACGCCACCACCGCTGCTTCGCACCACCACATCAGGGGAAGCCACAGGGCGGTGGAGGGCAGCGGAACGCCGGCGCCGAGGTTGATGCCTGCCCACACCGTGGTGGTGCCCAGGGTGAACAGCGCCAGCACGGCCAGGGTACCGGCGAGTCGGCCACCGGCAAGCGAAGCCCTCGAGGTGGGCCGGGCAAAGAACAGGGCTGCGGATCCGCGATGCAGGTCGTGCCCCAGACTGCGGGTGCCTTGCGCGACCGCGACGCCAACCAGCAACAGCCAGCAGGCGGTGAGGCTGATGTCGAGCACGCCACGATGGCCGGCTCCTAGGGACAGCGCAGACACAAGAGGCGCGGTGGCCACCAGACCGAGACCCAGCGGCAGCAACAGCCAGAACAGCCTGGCGCGCATCGCGTCGGTCAACACCTGACGGGCGATGGTGGCGATCAGACCAACCTCCCGCCAGCCAGACTCAGCTCGCGCGTCCACAGGTCACGCAAGGTGTCACGGCGGTGGGTGGCGATGAGCATGGTGGCCTTTGAAGCCTGAAGAACGTCGCTGACCGTGCGAACGCCGGGGTCGTCGAGTCCCGACAGTGGTTCGTCGAGCAGCAGCAGCTTGGGAGAGCCCGCCAGAGCCAGTGCCAAGGCGACGCGCTGGCGCTGCCCCGACGACAAAGTGCCGATGGCCTTGTCCGCCTCCTCAACCCCAAGCAGCTTGAGGGTGCCGCCAGCATCGGTGTGCCCGCACTGCGCCATCACTTCGTGGGCGGTCATGCGGTCGGGCAAGGTGCTGCGGTCCAGCAGCAGTCCGATGTCAGTGCGGGCCTCGGGGTCGTCCACGGGCTTTCCAAACACCATCACGCTGCCGGCGCTCGGGCGCAGCAGGCCGGTGGCGAGCCTGAGCAGGGTGCTCTTGCCAGCACCGTTGTGGCCAACAAGCGCGACGCGCTCGCCGGGCTCGATGACCAAGTCCGTGGCCAGCAGTCTGCCGCTCTTCTGCAGCCCTTTGCAGACGAGCGCACTCATGGACAGGTGACCACATCGGCGTCGCCAAGCCACGAAAAGAGCGTGGAATCGGCGGCACAGGAATCGGCGCGGAAGTGTCCGTGCACGTCGACCGCGGGCAGGTCGAAGTCTCCGGACCAGCGGCTGGCGGTCTGGGATGAAAAGTCGACCGAGCCTCCGTCTTCGGCGTGCCAGACCACGTCCCAGTCGGTGACCACCAGCTCGCGAGCCAAGCCGTCCTCGGTGGCGATGGCCGCCTCGTTCACCGACAGCCACAAGGCCTGCTCGAGCTGCCAGCCGCCGTCTTGGTTCAGCGTCAACAGTGTGTGTCGGGCGCCTTCGCGGCAGGCTGCAAAGGTGGCGGCGATGACCGCGTCGGTGTCGTCGAGGGCCGGAAGGTCGCAGGACAGATCGCCGTTGGACAGGAACAGCTGGGCCGTGTCTGCGTCTTGCCAGAACAGTGCTGTGCGCAGCGGCTGCGCGCCTTGGTCGGTGGTCAACGTGCCCGAGGCACAGGCGGCCAGCAGCAGAATCACGAGCTCACCGCTCGGGTGCGTCGCTCGGTGTCGAACTCCCGCTGCATCCAGGCGTCCCAGGTGGCTTGGCGGAGCTCGGGAGACAGGAGTGCCTCGTCGCCCAGCTCGGCTCGCACGCGGGCACAGATCGCCGACATCGCGATGGCGGCGGAGACACTGATGTTCAGGCTCTGGGCAAAGCCATGCATGGGGATGGTCATGACGCCGTCCGCGGCCTCGAGGGCGGCGGCGGAGACTCCGGTCAGCTCGGCGCCAAACCAGAGGCAGACGGGCTTGTCGATGGGGACTTGCTGTGGCGGTACGCCATCGGGGGACAAGTCGGCGACCCAGACCGAGCAGCCCGTGGCCTTGATTGCTTGAATGGCCGAGGCGGGGTCGGCGTGGTGATGCAGGTCCAGCCAACGCTCGGCACCGCGGGCAGCGCCCTTGACCGCCTTGAAGTGCCCCTCGACCAGATGCACATGGTGCAGACCCAGGCTGTCGCAGGTCCTGAGCACCGCCGAGACATTGTGCCGGTGATACAGCGCCTCGATGGCGCATCGCACGTGGCTGAGGCGCTGATCGAGCACGGTGTTGAATCGCTTCACGCGAGCTTCGCTGGGCATCGGTCGAGGGTAACTCGTTAGCTGGGGGCCTCAGAGGAGCAACCATGTCCACCGAACCCGTCGAGCGCAGTCCCGCCGCCGACCTCACTAGCAAGCAGCGGCGCCATCTTCGCGGCCTTGCCCACCACCTCAAGCCGGCCGTGCAGGTGGGCGGCAACGGGCTCAGCGAGCCGTTGATCGCAAAGGTGGCCACCGAGCTCGAGCACCACGAGCTGATCAAGGTTCGATTTGCCGAGAACGCCACCGTCCCGGTCAAGGAAGGAGCAGAGCCGCTTGCCGTGGCCGTTGGCGCTCACTGCGCGCAGACCATCGGCAAGATTGCCGTGCTGTACCGCATGCGGCTCAAGAAACCGGCGATCGAGCTGCCCTAGGCCAGCGAGCTCGGCTTAGGCCATCTCGGGCAGGTACTGCTCGAGGCGCTTGCGGCCCGGGTGCTGCGGGGGAGTGTTGTCGTACAGCGTGTCGGCGATGCGCCCGGCATCTGGCTGTGCGCCGTGCCGTGCGGCCAAGGCCATCAAGTACGCGTCGTCCCACCGAGAGTCGCCCTGCAGCAGGCTGACAGCGGTCTCGGACAGCTCGAGGCCGCGCTCGACGTCTGAGCCGTCTTCGAGGTAGAGCGTCGCGAGCATGCGAACGATGTCGCGGTTCGGGGGCTTGTTGCCGCAACGACCGGGGGTGCTGCAGACGTTGTTCATGGCGCCCTCGAGCGCTGCGATGGCGGCCTCGCGGTGTCCGCCAGCCAAGCGAATCTGTGCAAGCAGGCCGTACAGAGCGTCCGAGCGCGGTGCACTCTTGATCAGCTCGCGCACGACGGCCTCGGCCTCTTCGAGCTCGCCTGCGGTGAACAGCAGCCGTCCGAACAGGAAGCCACCGAGCTTGGGCGCCTGGGTGCGCAGGTCGCGCAAGACGCGCAGCGCACCGGCCGGGTCGCCGGATTCGGCGGTCCACTGCGACAGCAGGACGCCGGTGTGGAACTGGCCAATAGCGAAGTGGCCGTTGGCCCGTGCGGCGAATGCACGCAGCTCTTTGGTGGCCGCCTTGGGGTCGCCCATGGCGTAGGCGGCACGGGCGCGTTCCCAGCGGACCAGGGCGAACTCGTCGCCCAGCTCGAGCAGGGCGGGCAGCGCCAGGTCGGGCCGGCCGTCGTCGAGGTCCAGGATGGCTTTGCCAAACGGCATGCCGAGCCCTTCGACCTCGTCCTTGAGGTGGTCGGGGTAGTTCTCGATGATCAGCGCCAGACGGGCTTCCTTCTCGTCTTCGTCGGACTCGAGGTAGCCATCGCTCCTGGGAGCGGCGAACAAGCCACCGCCACCCGAGATGCCCAGAGGGTCGGCGGCCATCAAGCGCGCTTCCTTCTCTTCTCGCTTGAGCTGCTCTTTGGCATTGTGGCTGGTGCGCAGCTCGCGCAGCTGACGACGGGTGCTGCGGAACAGCTGTTCGAGGCCTCCGTGGTGCAGCTCTTCGGCTAGCTCCATGTGCAAACGGACGCGGTCGTAGTCGCCGCCTTCGCACCAGCGGGCTGCCTCGTCGAGGTTCTTGCGGGCCAGCTCGTTCTCGGCATGGTGCAGCACGACAATGGCGTCGGCGCGCTCGATGCCCCAGACCGCTTCACGGGCATCAGCCCAGCGGCCGGCTTCGATGTATCCGTTGCCAGTGGCGATTCGCTCGTCTTCTGACGGCCAAATCCAGCTCATGAGTCCCATTAGCTCGCCTCCTCGAGTTCGGAGTCCTCGACGTCGTCGTCGTCGAGGTCTTCGTAGTCCGGAATGTCTTCGTCCCCAAAGTCGTCTTGGTCAAGGGCTCCGTAGCGACGATATTCTGGCAAGAACGCCAGGGTCTTGGTGTCGCATCGGTCCACGAACAGCACACCATCGAGGTGGTCGCACTCGTGCTGCGTGACCACAGCCGAAAATCCCTGCAGCTCGTAGATGTGCTCTTCGCCCTGTCGGTCCAGGAAAGTGACCCGAATGTGGTCCGGACGCCAGACCCGAGCCCGCAGGCCCGAAATGCTCAGGCATCCCTCCATCATCGAGCTGTGCTCTTCGGTCAGCACCTCGATCACGGGATTGATCAAGAATTCTGGTCCACGCTCCGAGTTGTACTCCAGAACGACCACCCGCACCGATTCGTGGACTTGAGGAGCCGCGAGGCCCGCGCCGTCGTACTCGATCATTGTCTCGAGCAAATCGTCGCAGAACTGCTGAAACAAGGGGGTCTTGATGATCTCGACTGGCACAGCTGTAGCGACCAGTCGAAGAACCGGATGCCCCATCTGCGCGACCTTGAGAATGGCCATGGTTCCCAACTCCGTTTAGGCCACATAGCGCAATGTACTGGCTCATCGCCACCGCCGTCGCCGCTCCGGTCGTCTCGCAAGAGGTGATCACGGACGGACCTGTGCGCAAACGACTGTCCGACAGCACCGCTGACATCGTGCTCTTCTATGGTGGCGAGCAGCACGGAGACACCGGTCCCTGCGGCTGTGAAGAGCGTCCCAAGGGCGGTCTGGACCGGACCAATGCCTACGTCACCAAGGCCGAGCAGGCTGCTGGCGATGTGCCCGCACTTCTGGTCAACGCCGGGGACTGGACCGATGGTCAGGCCATCGATTTTGCCAACGCTCCGATGTTCGAGGCCCTGAATGCCGGCGGCTGGGATGTGTTGAATGTCGGCTGGCGAGACATCGACTGGGTGACGGACCGCGCCTTTCCAGAGCCGGTGGTCAGCGCCAACCTGCGCGCCCCTGGAATCGCGCGCTTTCGGGTGGTGCAGGGAGTGGCGGTGACCGGCGTGACCGGTGCCGGCCCGCTCGATCGGGCGGCGGGCAAGCTGAACGACCCCCTGCAGAGCCTGAGAGAGGTGTTGCCTCAGATGGCCGCCCAGGCCGATGTGATTGTGGTCCTGGGCTATGACCTGGGGCCCGTGGCCACCGAGGTCAGCCGCCTGGATGGCGTCGATGTGTTCGTCGAGGCCAACGAATATGGCAACACCTACGACCCCGTTGTTGTGGGCGACACGGTGTGGGTCAAGAGCCGGTTCGAGACCCGACGGCTGGGTGAGCTTCGGTTGATGGTCCAGGGCGGTGTCGTCACCTCGGCGCTCGATCGGCACATCGATCTCGACAAGGCGGTCCGGTGAACCGCAAGGTTTTTTGGGGGCTGATGCTCCTGTTCACGGTGTGGCATGCGGTCTCTGTTTCCATCGAGTGGAGCCGCGCCCAGGGCCGCTCTGATGGCCTCGACTTCGCCAGCTACTACTACGCGGTGGGCGTCGCCAAGGACGGTCGGGACCCCTACCGAAAGCGGCAGCTCAAGCTGGCTGCGGTCGCCGACATCAATCCGCGGACGGGCAAGTCCTTTCGCAAAGCGGTGCACCCGTTCTTCTATCCACCGCCCTTTGTGCTGGTGACCGCCTGGGTCGACGGCTTGGACATGATCACGGCCTACCGCCTGTGGTTCTGGCTCGACGAGCTGTTCACCATCCTGTGCGGCCTGGTGTTGTGGCGCTGGTGGCGGCCGATGGGCCCGGCATTGCCCGTGGTCATCGCCGCGTCGATTGCGGTGCTGACTGCCATTCCAAACAACCACTTCATGGGCCAGGCGAACATTCCGGTGCTGTTTTTGGTGCTATTCGGTCTGTGGCAGGAGGAGGAGGGCAGACCCACGCTCGGTGGGGCGTCGGTCGGACTGGCGTGCATGCTCAAGATGAGTCCGGCGCTGTTTGTCGCATGGTGGCTGCTGCGCTGGCGGTGGCGTGCTGTGGTGGCCGCGGTCATCACCGCTCTGTTTCTGACGCTGATGTCCCTGCTGATCGTGCAGCCCGAGTACCAGATTCGCTTCTATCTGCGCGTTCTGCCCATGTTCGCGAACGGCAACTACAACGGCCTGTCCGTGCCCATCGACATGTTTGGCAACCACAGCCTGCCCAATCTGCTGCATCAGTTTCTGCCTGGAGGCACCGCACATCGCCTGGGCCGATTGACGGGCGAAGTGTCGCGGGTGCTGTCCCTGTGCATGGTCGCGGGCGTCGGCACCGCGTGGTGGTGGGATACAGAAGACCGCTTTCGCGAGTGGGCCCAGCTGGCATCGGTGGGCGTGCTGCTGCTGATGATCCCGGTCTATACCTATGAACACCATGTGGTCTGGGCGCTGCCCGCCGTGGTGCTGTGCGTGATGGCGGCCATCGAACGCACGCGACTGTCGGACTGGGCATCGGCGCTCATGGTGGCGGCCGTGTTTGTCTGGGCATTTGAGCTGGCGATGCTCAAGCCGGTGTGGCAGTGGTTGCTCGACCAAGGAGGCCTGCTGTCGCCGCTGGCATTCGTGGTTCAGGAGCTCAAGATGCTGGCGCTGATCACCTTTGGCGTGCTGACCGCGGTCATGGGCACGACCTGGGGACTGAGCCGTCAGCAACTTCAGGGGTTAGCCCCCGGCATGCCCCCTGCGAACCAAGGAAAAGACTCTTGAGTGTCGATGACGCTGCTTATTCCAGGTACGAACGCATTTATCTGGTGCTTGCTGCCACATTTGTGACGCTGCTGGTGCTGACCAATATCGTGGGCATCAAGCTATTCCAGGCTCCCCATGACTCCACGTTTGCGCTGACGACGGGCATCGTCACCTATCCGCTGACCTTCTTGGTCACCGACATCGTGTCTGAGATCTACGGTCAAAAGCGGGCCGACTTCATGGTCATCCTGGGCTTCTTCATGAGCGTGCTGATGCTGGTCATCGTGCAGATTGCCGTGGCCTTGCCACCCAGCGACCTGTGGCCGCCGCCACCCGGAGCCGGCGGCTTTTATGACAATGCGACGGACTACCAGCACGCCTTTCGCAGTGTGTTCAGTCTGCAGGGAGTGCTGCTGTTCGGCTCGATGCTTGCCTACCTGGTGGCCCAGCTGATCGACAACCGGCTGTACCACTTCTGGAAGCGCAAGACCGGCGGCAAGCACCTGTGGGTGCGCAACAACGGCTCGACCATGATCAGCCAGTTCTTCGATACGGCGATTGTGAACTCGATTTTGTTCTACATCGGCTTCGGCATGGAGTTCTGGACCGGGGTTCAGATCATGGCGACGATCTATGTCTACAAGCTCTGCATCGCGGTGGTCGATACGCCGCTGATCTACCTGGGGGTCTGGGGTACCAAGCGTCTGCTGGGCGTGGCCTGGGAAGATGAAGTGCCCAATCCTGCGGCAGCGGCGGCAGCCAAGTGAGGCGTCGCGTCCTGGTGACCGGCGGCGGCAGGCGGGTGGGTCGGGCGATCTGTCTCGAGCTCGCGGGCAACGGCTACGACGTGGCCGTGCACTACCGGAGCAATCGGGCCGAAGCCGAGGCTGTGGTCGCGGAGTGTGAACAGCTGGGGGCCGCCGCATGGGCTGTGGCTGCGGACTTGGCCGTCGATGAGCAGACCCGCGGCCTGGCAGCACGGGTGCTGGAGCAGTGGCCGGACCGGCTCGATCTGCTGGTCAACAACGCCAGCCTGTTTCAGCCGCGACCGTTCGAAGACATCACCGCCGACGACTGGGAGCGCATGGTGGCCGTGCACACCCGGGCCCCCTTTCTGTTGAGCCAGGCATTGTTGGAGTCGCTGACGGCGGCCCAAGACGGCCTGGTCGTACACATCTGCGACATCGGCGCCGACCATCCGCTGCCGGGCTATGCGCACTATTCGGTCAGCAAGGCCGGGCTGGTCATGCTGGTCAAGGCGATGGCCGTCGAGCTGGCGCCGCGCATTCGCACCATGGGCATCAGCCCGGGGCAAGTGGCTTGGCCCGAGGAGTACGCCGCCGAGAAACGAGAGCGGTTGGCCAAGCGCATTCCGCTCGCCCGGGTGGGGCGGCCCGAGGACATCGCGAGCTTGGTGAGGTACTGCGCCCTTGAAGGCACGTACCTGAACGGTGAGATCATTGCGGTCGATGGCGGACTCTCGAAGCGGTACTGAATCCGCCTGATCGTCACAATGCGTCTGCGCGGGCAGGTGTCGAGTACAATGGGCAAATGCGCGGTCCAACCCTCCATTCTGTACGCCTCGATCTGCCGAGAATGCGGCGCGCGGTGGGCCTTTGAGTGGTGGGCCCAAACGCAAGGACCCGCCGAAGGCGAAACTAGGTCCGGAGCACAGCGGCGACAGCGCTGAAGCGCCACTGGTCGCGCCTCCGCCGGTGCGGGCCTCGCGGATCGAACGGCGGAACTCCCGCACGACAAGTCGCTCTGACGCGCCGCCGTTGCGCTCCCCGCCTCCGCGCAGGCGCACAGTGCCGCCACGCGCGGCTGCTCCGCCGGTTCGGACGGCCGCTGCCCCACCTCCCAAAGTGCCCAAGCGCCAGAAGTCCTGGCAGCCAATGCGCGAGTCCATTGAAGCGCGACCGGTCGCGACCAGGCCCAGGGCGCGCAAGGCAGCGCCCCGCGTCGAGGCGCCACAGAAGACGGCCGTGGCGGCCCCGCCAGCTGCAGCGCCAGCCATCGACGAACAGATCACCGAGGTTGTGGCAGCGCCGGTCGCCGAGCGGAAGCGCTCACTGTTCAAGAAGGGACGCGTTGCCCCGCCCATCGAGAAGGTCGCGTCGGCGAGTCCGCCAGCAGCGCCAGCACCAGCAGCTGTGCCCGAGCCGCCTGTTGTCACGGCACCTGCGCCTGTCCCACCAGCTGCGCCTGCGCCTGCGCCTGCTCCCGTGGCTGTGGCCACTCCCGAGCCGGCGCCGGTGGCCGCGGTTCCCGAGCCGGCCCCCGTGACTGCTGTCGCTCCCGAAGCGGCCCCGCCGGCTCCGGCCGCAGAGCCCGCCCCCACCTACGTCAAGCCGCTCCTGGCCGTTGTCGAGATGGACGATGAGTCGGACTTCGACGTGCCGACCGACGAGTTCGACGATGCCGAGACGGACGGGTTGCCCACCTCGGCGTGGAGGGCGTTCGACGCGGTCTATGAGTCCGAAGAGCTGCCGACCGCACCGCCCTCGGCTGAGATCCCGCTGCCGGCTCGGACATTGGTGCAGGCGCCAAGTCGCGGAGGCTGGGCCGATCCGCTCATCT
>CAYYHT010000140.1:9514-12993 GCA_964471355.1 uncultured Enterobacteriaceae bacterium | reverse complement strand
GGCGAGCCGGTGCCTGGCACTTGGGCCCCCGTCGCAACCTCGCGGTGGGCGTTCACCCCCGTCGACCCGCTGCAGACCGAGACCACCTATGACTGGGAGATTCGCGCCGCCGAGGGCTGCGAGACCGGCAGCTTCACCACATCGAACGTCGGACTGCCCGTGACCGACCCGAGCTCCGTGGTCGGCCGAACCTATGAAGTGGCTGTGGACCGGCGCTTTGACAACGTGAGCTTCTTGCTCTTCTTTGAGCCGCCATTCTGGCTTCGCGTTGACAGCATCGATGGTGAGGTCGCCATGGTGACCCTGGCGCCGACCAAGCCACCGGGCTCTGCAGACCAGTTCCAGTACACCTGTGCGGTCACCACTCCAGTGGTGGGCAGGTGGGACGGAGCAAGCATTCACCTGGATGGGGACCGTCTGCCACTGCCCGTGGGCACCCTGGAGTGGAGCCAATCAAACGGCGCCAAGATGGACCCGCCCCAGACGATCGATCTACTGGACTGGAGCCTGCAGCTGGTGGTTCATCCGGACGGCATGACCGCGACGCTCGATCACTTCGACTTCACGGCGGACACCCGTCCCCTCGGCGCCTTCGAGGTGTACGGCCCCGGCGCCACCCTGACCGGTGACGGCACAGCCACCAACTTCTGCACCGTCGCCAATGCGCTGGTGTCCTTTGAGTGCGAGACCTGCGATGACGACGTCGCGTCCTGCGTGCCCATGGCACTGGTCGGCCATGAATCTGTGGGCGCTACTGTCTCGGGCATGGTGCGGGTGAACGAGGGACAGCGCGAGAACCACCTGTGTCCCGGCGCATGCGACAACGGCACAGACGACGATGAGGATGGCTCCACCGACGGCGATGAGGAGGAGTGCAATCCTTCCAGCTGGCCGTGAAGCAGCACCGGCCTATGGACGGGCGCTTGGGCCTAAGACCAGGGTCACAGACGGCATCAAGGCCAGTCCGGCAGTCGAGGGAGCGACCCTGAACTCTGAGCGCAGGGCGGCAAAGCCCGCACGGGTCTGTGCATCGAGCCGCATGCCCAGCCCCATGAGCGGAGCCCCCTGAAGATAGGGTCCAAGCTGCCGGCCGGTGAACCCGAGCCCGACGACCGGCGCCCAACCGAGTGCAGCCCCCTGCCTGTAGCCGACAGATGCCACGGTGCTGACCGCCGTCGCGTGGCCCAGGTCCTTGAGCTCGCCATCGCCCGTCGATACGGCCAGCCCAAAGACCGTGCGGCCCCCACCTGGGTCCCGAGGCTGCCACTGCAGGTCGAAGTCCGCGGCCAGCGCTGGAGTCCACGCCGACCGAGCCCAGCCGACCCCGAAGCCCACGTTCCAGCGTGCCCGGCGGTCCTGCAACAGCCCCCGAATGTCTGTGGCCTGGCCGGCCCTGAAGCGGACGGGGGTGTCGACCAACAGCTCGTCGGCGTCTTGAAGGGTCACCCGATACCGCCCGGGTGGCAGGATTGCGCCCCGGCTGGCGCCGTCGACCTGGACATCGACGCCGTCGGGAAGTCCGGCGAGTCCCGTGAGGATGGCGTTCTCGGCATCGACACGGCTGCCGGGGTCCCCGGCCAGGAACAGCGAGCCAGAGCCGACCCTCGACGTCTCGACCCTGGGCACCTGTGCGCCGCCGGTGTGCTGCATGGTGCGGGCAGCGACGTGTTCATGCAGCTCGAGCACCGAGACCAGCCCATCGGCATCGAGGTCGGCTGCTCCGCGCAGGCCTTCGATCAGAAAGTGAGTGTAGACGCCGTTCTGGAGCGCATCGTCCTCTCTGGCCGGCTGGTTGAAGTCCGCCGCGAATAGACGCGCTTCGTACTTGCTGAAGCTTCGGGGAGTGGGCCCAGGCGGCGGGCCTCGCAGCGCGTTGAGCCAGGCGACCACCTCGCTGGACAGGCTGGAGCGGCCGGTGCCCGAGTGACATGCATCGACCATCAGCACCCGTCGGCGCGCCTCGACGTCGTCCATGGCCTGTGCGACATCATCCATGGCGATGCCGGTCAGGTCGTAGCGCTGGAGCGAGGTGTCCGAGGGCAGAAAATAGAGTGCGGAGCTGGCATTTCCGCTGGGACCCAGTGTCCCGTGTCCGGCGAGGAACAGCACAAATAGGTCGTCGCGCCCCAGGTCAGCGGTCGCATCGTTGAACGCGGCCCAGAACTCGTCTCGACTCACCTCACCCGACAGCAGCGTGACACTGTCAAAGCCGCCGGCACCGTCATCGCCAAGCACGCCGGCCATGTCCTTGGCGTCTTTGGCGGGAAACTTCAGCCCCTGCAGTGCCGAGTCCGCATATTCATCAATGCCGACCACCAGGGCCACGCGAATGGGTGCATAGGCCGCGTCGAGTCCCTGCGGAGCCTGCTGGCCGCTGGCGACCGACAGTGCCAGCAGCGCGCCGACAAAGGCCCCGATCACTCTGTGGACTCGCCGATATCGACCGCGCGGAACACGCAGGCGTCGGGGGGGCACACGCCAGTGGCCGCTGAAGAGGCGAACACGGTCCACTGGCCGGCGGCGTCCAGGGTGAGCGAGACCAGGCCCTCTGCATTCGTGAGGTCGGCGGGCGTGGGGGTGCTGTCGTGGGCGCCGAGCTCGACCCGGCCCCCTGGCCCCTCGGCCCACACCGAGATGGCGCTCGCCGGTGTGGCCCCGACGCGGAAGGCCAGTGCCTGACCCGTGGCGTATGTGTGGCCCTTGCGCAGGCGCTGGGGCCCTTGGTCGGTCAGCGCCACGATGCGCAGGTCCACATCGACCGCCCCTTCGCCACCGCGGAACCGCGTGCCGTCATCAGTGGGCAGCGAGACGTACAGAAGCATGGCTGCGGCCAGGGCGAGCACCGTACCGACGGCCGGGCCAGACCGCCACAGGGGAGCCGGCAGCGGCGTGTCCCAGTCGGGTGCGTTGGCTGGCGGCTCGGGGCCGTCCAGATGCTTGATCCAGTCGATGGGGTCACGGGACTCAGGCATAGAGCACATCCAGTTGGGCACGAAGGCGAGTCCGCGCCCGTGACAGTCTAGACCGGACAGTGGCGGGCTTCTGCGACCGCATATCGGCGATTTCGCCCGGGGTGAAGCCCTCGAGCTCAAGCAGCAGCACGTTGCGATCTTCAGGCCGCAGGCGGAACAAGCCCTTCATGAGCAGGTCGCGGGCCTCGATGGCATCGGTCGGCTGGTGGGCGACGGTGGAGGGCACGTTCAGCGTCATCAGGTTGCGGTCCGGGAACCAGGCATCCCGACCCGCGTTTGCGGCAATGCGGAACACCCATGACTTGAAGGGGCGAGCGGGGTCGTACTTGGCGCTGAAGCGGTGGACCCGCAAGAAAGTCTCTTGCAGGGCTTCCTCGGCGTAGCTGCGCCGGCCGGTACGCTTCAGCAGGAAGCTGAACAGAGGGCGGCTCCAGCGGCGGTACAGCTCGTCGAACGCCGCCCGCGTGCCGTCGCCGGCCGGCATGACCTTGGACGCGCGCCTCGCCG
>CAYYHT010000140.1:0-9504 GCA_964471355.1 uncultured Enterobacteriaceae bacterium | reverse complement strand
TCGCCTGCACAGCCTTCTCGGCCCCCGAGACCGGCCGCCCGGTCGCCGCCCTGAATCAGCGACATGAGTTGATTGTCGGACGGTTCGGTCTTCAACGCTCGCGACACCTTGGGGACCACGAGGTGTCGGGGTCCATCTGCGGCGGGCGGGTAACCCGCCGGGGTCCCGCGTCTCGAGGGTTCAGACCGCAGCACCGTCTACTCCCGGCAGTCGAGCTCGGTGGTGACGATGACGTTGGCGGCCACCTGCACGCGACTGGAGTCTGCGGAATCGCCAGCCTGCATCCACGGCGTGGCCAGGCAAGTGCGACCCTCGGGCGGAGTGAAGCTGACCTGCGCCTCGCCGATGGGCACGTTCAGGAACAAGCCCAAGCCCGCCGCCGAGGTGATCTCGGCGTCCATGTCGACCCCGGTGAAGCTCGATTTCACATAGTAGGGGCCGTCCGCATCGACATTCAGCTCGACGGCGTGTCCGGCTTCGAACACGTTGCTGGCGATCACCATGCCCAAGGCAGGGTCCTGCTCGGGCAGTTCTTCGGTGATCAATTCAAACATCGCCTGGTTCATGACCAGCACGCGGTTGGGGGCTGGTGGCGTATCGACGATGGTGAGGTTCTGGTGGATTTCAATGCCATCGGACACGGCGATCAGCGTGCTCTCGCCCACCGGCAGCTCAACGTGCAGCTCCCCCGAACCATCGCTCACCGAGCAGCCGACGGCGGTGCAGACCTCGACATCGCTCTGCAGCATGCCCAGCACGTTCTGTGCGGTGAGGTCCCAGCCGATGGTGGCGACCTCCTCTTCGGTGTCGGCACAGCCGGTGAGCATCAAGGCGGCGCCGAGGCCCAGGGTTGCGACGCGAGAAGTGAGGGTCGAAAGTGCGTCTGTCTGAGTCATGGCTGCTCCTGCAGGTTGGATTCGGCCGGCTCTACTGAGGGGCTGTCGAATTCGTTGCAGGCACATCAAAATAAACGTGCAATCAGCGCTAAGGACACGTCCAGCTGTACGTTTCCGTCAGGTCGTCGCGGTACCTGCGACTGTCGGTGTGCGGCGTGTAGTCGGTGAAGCTCTCGGCGAGTCGGTCGTCGGCGCCGTAGGTGTGGGTGACCGTCACATCGGCTGCGAGCTCGCCGCGTCGGAACAGCTGCCCGACCTCACTCTGGGGCTGCCCGTCGTCTCGCCATGTCGTGTGCATCTCGGACTGGGTCGTGCCGTCCTGCACATTCTCGACCAGCCGGTAGATCAGCTGCTGCTGGTCGTCCCAGGTCTGTGTCGTCCGGCTGTCGACTTCGCCGTCGCCGTCCGAGTCCACGTCTTCAACCCGGG
Organism: uncultured Enterobacteriaceae bacterium; assembly: GCA_964471355.1. Taxonomy (GTDB): domain Bacteria; phylum Myxococcota_A; class UBA796; order UBA796; genus CAYYHT01. The sequence continues at coordinate 8,179 of CAYYHT010000140.1, read as the reverse complement.
TCAGCTCGGCCTCGGCGTCGGTCCACACCGACGTGCTGATGCGGTCAGCGGTGCCATCGGCGCCCTCATCGTCGGTGCGTCCGACCTGCCGCTCGCCATCCCAGACCAGATCCACCCAGGTCAGTTGAACCTGCCCGAACACGTCGCACTCTTGCATCCAGCCGGTGTGCTGATGCGAGGTCTCGCATGCGGTGTCCCACTCCCCCGCCTCGGGGTCGACGACCACCCTGTATCGGTCGACGCGGCCCTCGTAGCCGTAGCCCCACTCCTCGAGCTGCAGCCCGGTAAAGAAGAACATGTCGGTGTACACCTCTCGGGCAATCCGGCGTCCAGCATCGTCGAAGTCCTGATCGATCTCCTGAACCACCACGAGCTGGCCGTCCTGGACTTCCTCCCACTGCGTGTACTCGACAAGCCCCGAGTCGTCGTACTCGGTGGTGGTGACGTCGGTCAGCACATCGCCCTCGTCTTGCTCCGCCGACTGTTCACTCACCGATGTGCAGCCGGCCTTCAGGGCGGCCGCCCGCTCTGCCGGGGTGGGCTCGATCTCGCCCGGACCGCACGCGGCCAGGGCCAGCAACAGCAGGCTCATGTGCGCCTCCTGCGCCACAGCAGCATCATCAGGAGCAGAGCACCACCAGCGCCCGATCCCGTCGGAGTGACAGCGCAACCGCAGCCGCGCTTGAGCCGCAGCTCAGTCGTCGACGAGCCCCCCGGCCCGGCGACCGTCAGCTCGACACGGGTGATGTCACCATCGACGACAGCCTCCCAGTCATCAACCGTGCGAATCAGCACCTTGCGTCGATACAAGCGCCAGCTGACGTCATCGACGCAGCCCGCCACATCGATCGGCGTCTCGTTGTACAGCTGCCATCCGTCCGCGTCGGGCTCGTAGTCTGCGGCGGCCACCGGGGCGGCACAGGCGCGCACGTGATTGACCATGGTGACGCAGGTCTGCAGGGTGTCGCACACGTCGGTCTCGCCGGTGTAGCAGACAGCGAGTGTATAGGCGCCGGCATCGTAGGTATTGGAGGCCGACAGTCCGTCGCTGGTGCTGCCATCGCCGAGGTCCCAGGTCGCGGTCAGGCCGACATCGGCTCCATAGTCGCCCTCGGTGATGCACTCGATGTCGAGCGGAGCCGCGCCGACGATGGACTGACCTGTGGACTCCTGTCCAGCAGCCGCACAAGCCTGGCTGGGCAGGTCGGTGTAGGGGCCGTACAGCGCCTGAACGCTGGCCAAGTCGTCTTGCTGCAGCGTCGACTGCACCGCAGAGCAGGTGTCTGAGGCCCAGAACATGGTGGCGTCTCGGGCCAGCGAGTCGGTGCAGGGGTCGCCGGATTCACAGCTGTGACCGAGCCCTACGGCATGGCCGAGCTCGTGCAGCATGGTGCCCTGCAGGCTGGAGGAGAACTGGCAATTGCCGGCTTCGATCTCGGCGTCGGTCACAAAGCCAACGTCGTTGTTGAACACGACGTCCGCATCGAGGATGGCGCTGTAGTTGCGGCCAAATCGACTGCCCGCGTCGGGGGCCGAGAACTGCGGCAGGACGACGGTCGCGGCCAACACGCCCGGTGCCAGCTCATCGGCGGGGTCGCCGAAGCTCACGCGATTCTCGAAGTCGTAGGTGAAGGACGTGTTCTCGGCGATGGTGCCGGCGTAGGTCGCGTCAAACGGCGCGCAGTCGACTGCGCCCAGCTGAGCAAGCGAGTCTTCGATGCTGGCCGCTGTGACATCGGCACCGATGCCGGGCTGCCCGCCTTCGCTCATCACCCAAGTCGTGGGCAAGTCGCTGTCGCGCCACTTGTAGCCCAAGTGCTCCCACGCAAGCGCATCTGGAGTGATCAACAACAGGAGCAGGGCGGTCATCGGCCTGGGTCCTCCGAAACGCCCCAATAGTCCGACGCGCAGCGCCAGACCATCGAGATCAGCTGATGCCGGCTTGTGCTCTAGACCAAGCCCACACGGGCCGCATAGCGAACGATGTCGCCCACCGAAGACGCCCCTAGCTTGGTGCGAATGGCCGAGACGTGGTTGCTGACCGTGCTGGCGGACACCGACAGTTCGTTGGCCACCTCGTTGACCGAAAGCCCCTCGATCAGGTGGATGAACACCTGGTACTCGCGCGAGGTCAGCCTCTGATGCGGCAGCAGGTCGGTCGTGCTCTCCATGGCCAGATCCGACAACACGTCGGTGATGTAGCGCTTGCCGGTCGCCACTCGCCGAATGGCCGCGAACAGCTCTTCGGGGGGTCTGGACTTGTTCAGATAGGCCTTGGCACCCTGGCGAATGAGCGCCAAGGACAGCTGATCTTCGGGGTACATGGACAGGATGATCACGTTGACCCGTGGTGCCTGAATCGACATCTGCTCCAGCACTTGCATGCCCGTCCGGTCCGGCAGGGACAGGTCCAGAATCAGCACGTCACAGCCGGGATCTTGGGCAGCGGGCACCACGCTCCTGCCGTCGGCCAGGGCTCCCACCACGGTCATGTCGGGCTGGTCGTTGATCAGCCGCTGCAGCCCATCGCGCATGATGGCGTGGTCGTCAGCCAGAAGCACTCGAATCATGTGGACTCCGGTTGAACTTCTCGCGGCAGCTTCACGCGCACCAGCACGCCGCCCCCGTCTGGCTCGAGCCAATCTACGCGACCGCCCAAGTGGGCCGCCCGCTCCCGCATGCCGATCATGCCCAGGCCGCTGCCGTCAGCTGTCGGCGCCAAGCCGTGGCCGTTGTCCGCGAACTCCAGCACGATGGAGTCATCCTCCTGCCGAAGGGACACCCTGACTTGGCTCGCTTGGGCATGCCTGGCCACGTTGGTGAGCCCCTCCTGCAGAATACGGAACAGCCCATCGCTGTAGGGCGGCGGCAGATCCGGCAGGTCCAGCTCGGTCTCGGCCACCGTCGTGACGCCGGTGCGGTGCTCGAAGTCTTCGAGCAGCCACGTCGCAGCCCCCTTCCAGCCCAGCTCCTCGACCACGACCGGCCGGAGCCGACCCAGAATTCGCCGCATGCTCGTTCGGGTTCGGGCCAACAGAATGTCCAGCTCATCGATCGCGCGAAGCACCACCGGTGCGGCGTCGGTGCTCATCGCCTTGCGTCGCGTAAACGCCAGCGTGAATGCGACAGCGGTCAGCTCCTGGCCCAGCTCGTCGTGCAGCTCGCGGGCCAGCTCGGTGTTCTCGGCTTCGGTGCTGGTGCTGATGCGCTCCAGCAGTGCTCGCAGGTCTCGGGTCTTTTCGGCGACGCGAAGCTCCAGGTCGTCGTTCAGCGATTCCAGGCGCAAGTTCTGTACAAAGGCCACCAGGTTGAGTCGATAGACGATGTGCCCAAGCGAAATCGAGAACACCGTGATGAACATCAGCTGGGTCACGGTCGGCGGCAGCGCTGGGCTCTGCAGGTATTCGGGAGAGCGAATCAAGTAGCCACCCAGCGTCGCGGTCGAGACGGCAAAGGCCGACGCAACGCGGTGCCACGGCGGCTGCAGGCTGAGCACCGTGACGATGGACGAGAAATAGAGCATGCCGAAGTACCGGGACTCCAGGTCCCCGATGGCGGACACGCACCACCCGATAATGAAGAAGGAGACGCACGCAGTCAGCGTCCACAGCTCGATGGGCCGGCGCTTTCCGAATGCAGTGAGTCTGCTAGCTGCAAAGGACACAAGCAGCGTGCCGACGATGAGCAGTCGAAAGCGTGCGAGCTCGAAGATCTCGACGGCGGTGTTCTCGAAAATGTAGTCAAACGGCCACAGGATGACCGTTGCGCCGGCGCACAGCAGGCACACGCCCCCCGCCCAGCGCGAGGTGCTGCGGACCGCGTGGGCCTCAAACGCAGACCACTCATCGGCGTCGACGTCGAACTGCTCATCGCCCTCCAACCACCGAAACATGCGTCCTCCGCGCCGAGCCTAGTCTAGGCGAGGGCCTGCACTTCTTCCCGGGCTTCCTTCTCGGCGGCGACGCTCATCTGCAGGAAGGGATGCTTCAGGGCGTCCTCGGTGGAGATTCGCTTGTCCTGGTCGACCGTCAGCATGTCTCGCAGCAAGTCCTTGAGACCAGCTGCCGGACCGTCCTTGTCATCGAGGTCGACGCAGAGGTCTGTGGCGAGCTGCGTGAACAGCTTGCTCCTCCAGGGCGGGTCATCGGCCTGCTTGTCGCCTTCCTTTGCTTTCTCGACATCGCTCCAAGAGCGCTTGTCCGTCTCACCGGCGAGCTCGTCCGAGAACTTGCCCGTCAATCCCTGCAGCATCATCTCGGCCATGGCCCACACATCGGACTTGACGGTGCGGGAGTCCTTCTCGCCCTTCTTGCCGCTCTGAACAGAACCCTCGGGGCCCAGGTACGACGGTGTGGTGTCCCCACCCCACTTGCCGCTCAGGATGGCTCCGCCCAAGTCCGCCACTTTGGGATTGCCATCGTTGCCCAGGAAGATGTTCTGGCCCTTGATGTCAGTGTGCATCAGGCCCGAGTCGTGCAGCTTCTTGAGGCCGGTGAAGCTGCCCTTCATCAAGTAGCGCAGCAGCTCGATGCGCTCGACGCCGGTGACATTGGCCTGGTCCATCGCCCCGAACAGGCCCTGCAGGTCGCCCTTCTGGGCGTGCTCCATAAATGCCCAGTCCGCCTTCGTTTCATTGCCGACGAATGCCTCATGCATGACGCCGGCGCCATCGACCAGGTTCTTGTCGTCGGGAAGCCGCTCCTGCAGCTCTGCTTCCTTGCGCAGGTCGCTATTTCTGGGGTCGACCCAGCCGGTGTTCAGGTCCTGCTTACCCGCGTTGCGCTTGCCCACAACGCGGTCCTTCATGTCCAGGTAGCTGAACGCGAACGCCGTCCCGAAACCACCAGAGGCAATGATGTCCGTCGCCTTGAGGTGACCCGCCGCCGTGCCCTGTTCCACGTCTTGGCGCAGCGCGGCGATGGCTCCCGCCCGCAGCAGGGTCGCGGCCAACCGCAAGTCGGCGATGGCCGTCCCGTATTCGGCATCCTTGTCGGCTTGAGCGGGGTCCTTGAGATCCAGCTTGCCGCGCTGCGTCTGCAGCTGGTCCGCGATGGCATCAACCCCCTTGCTCACCATCGCGTAGCCCGTGTTCTTTGACTCTTGGGCCCGCTGGACTCCGGCCTCGTCGAGGCCCGTTTCGTCCACCTGTTCATGCAGCTGCTGCACGTCGAAGGACGAGGTCTCCGATACGCCGCACAGCTCTTCGCTGAGCTTCCACAGGGTCGAGCCGAGCTTCGAGTCCAGGCCGTCCACCGTGTTCGCGGCAGTCTCGACCAGCCCGCCCGCACCCTTGAGCTCTTCGTTGTCCATGTCCTCGAGCTGTCGGTCCGATGAGCGCACTTGGGTGCCGCTTCCCATCGCCGCCTCATCCAGCATGGGCGTGTCCGTCTCGGACATGAAGTCCTTGCCGTAGCTGTCCAGCATCTTCTGCTGGGTTTCGTTGTCGGTCATCCGCTCCTGCTTTTCGTCCGACTGGTCCTTCTTTTGCCGCTTCCTGAACAGGTTCAGGGGGTTCAGACTCTTGCCCATAGGGGACCTCCACAGGCGCGTTCAGAGGAACGAATGCGCTATCTGAAGACTAGGAGGTCCTAGGCGGCGGGACTATGGAGGAAGCTGGGAGTTGATCTGGAGATTTCTCCAGGGCGATCGACGCGGCTAGTCGGCGCCCAGGTAGCCCAGCGCTTCGAGTCGGGCCCGGGTCTCGGCATCGAGCTCGACGCTCTCGGCCGGCAGCACCGGCTTGGGGTCCCGCTGCTGGGCGCGGGCATGGAGCCTGTCATAGGCAGCCCGCCATGGAGCGTCTGCCGGTGGTTCTTTGCCGCCAAGCAGATCGACGCGCTCGCCCGGATTGTTGTCCAGATCAAAGAGGCGGTAGGCCGGGCCAGCATCCTTGGAGCCGGGAGCCTCGCGACCCGGACGGTACAGCAGCTTGTAGCGTGCATCGCGAACCGACCGGTCATCGGGCCGACCCTTGACTCCCTCGGCGAGCAGCGTGCGGGAGGGGTCGGCGAACTCGGCCGCGAACATCGACGTGCCCTGCCCCGACGCGCAGGATGCGCCCAGGTAGTCACACAGCGTGCGGCGCAGATCGAGGTGGTCCACCGCACAGTCGATCGAGCCCTGGGTCTGCAGCCCAGGCAGCCGCATGGCCATCGGAATGCCCACTTCCTGCTCGTACAGCCCGTTGCCGTGGTCACCCCAGCCACGCTCGTACAGGGCCTCGCCGTGGTCTGAGGTCACAACGACGCCGATGCGCTCCGAGCCGGGCATATCAGCCAGCCCCTTCAGCAGCTCACCGAGGCTCGAATCGAAGTGCTCGACCCCTTGGTCATAGACCAGCTCGAGCAGGGCCACGTTCGCTTTGACGCCTCGGGTACTCAGCGGAGCACCATCGACGCCGAGCGCCTGTTCATCGATCTTGCGGCGCTGTGTCTTGCCGACCCGCCGCTTGTCCTTGCCAAGACGTGCTCGACGGGCCTCTAGCGCGGCCTCGGGCACCGGATGATAGGGCGAATGCACGTCCATATAGTGCAGGTAGAGAAAGAAGGGCCGCTCGCTGTCCGTCCGCTGCCGCAGCCATGCCAGTCCCGCCTTGGTGACGACTTCTCCGGGGGTGTCGTTGGCCGCAAAAGACTCGTCCCAGACCGAAAATCCCTGGTCAAAGCCCAGCTTCTTCTGCAGCCAGGGATTGCTCACAAAGCCAGCGGTCTCGACTCCAGCGTCGGTCAGGGACTCGGCCAAGGTCTGATGACCCTGAGCCAACACATCGGACTCGGCCACCGTGTCCTCTTTGCGCAGCTTGGGATGCGACACCACACCATGCGCACTTGGGGACAAGCCCGTGAACAGACTCGCCATGGCGGGCTTGGTCCAAGGTGCAGGGGTGCCGGCCGCCGTGAACCAGACGCCTTGCCTCGCGAAGCGGTCGAGGTGTGGCGTCTTTGCGGGGCCGCCATGAATGCCAATGCGGTCGCGACGCAGGGTGTCGGCCAGGACAAAGACCACTCCGGCGGGCCTGGCTGCATCGGCCCGGACAAGTGACTCGCAGCGGGTCTCGGCAGCGGGCTTGGGAGCGGGCTCCGAGGAGCTGCAGCCCAGGATGAACAGCAAGACGTGGATCATTGGCGCCACTGTATCGGAGCCAGAGGAGCGAGCCATTCATTGGCATGTCAATAGAATAAGTCATGGTATACATGAGCTGTTGCCCAGGAGACTCGCTATGTCCCTCAGTACGCTGCTGCTGCTCGTCGTCACCTCAATGACCGCCCACGCCGGCTCGACTCCCACACCGGCGTCCGCGCGGGGTCAGCTGCAGCAGGCCAAGCAACTCGAACGCACCGGCCACTCTGAGCAAGCGCAGCAGATCTACGCCGCCATCGTCGACCATGGCGCCACGGCCCCCGGCTATGGGCGAGCCCTGCCTCGTCTTGTGCGAGCCTCACAGCGCATGGGCAATCGCAGCGTGCTCATCGATGCCCTCAACACCGGCCATCTGGCCGATCTCAACCGCGACCAGCGCAGCTGGGCCGCTCTGGTCTTGGGCACTGCCGCGTTCAACGACGGCCGCGCCCGGGACGCCGGCTCGTTGCTGGCCCAGGTCGATCCCACTCACGAGCTGCGGCCGTACGCACTGACCTTGCTCGGTGAGCTGGCTTGGTCTGGAGACCGCGACACCGCCCTTCGGCACTACCGCAACGTCGTTCGCGCTCAGGCGACCAGCGACATCCCGGGTCTGACCCCGCTGTCGGCCCTTCAGGACCAAGCCCGCACGTACTTGAGTTCCCAAGATGATCTCGGAGCCGTGGCCTCAGCCGACCCCAGGTAGCGGCCGCTACCAGGCAGCCAGCACCTGTTGTTCGTCGGCCTCGACCACCACCGACCAGTCCCCGACGCCCAGGTTCTGGTGCACCAGCAACAGGTCACGTCCCCGCTCGGTGACCCGCACGACGCCCGCGTCTTGGCGAACCAAGGACTCGATCATCTGCGGAATGCGGTACGGCTTGGCCTCGTAGCCTTCTTCGAGCGCCTCTTGCGTGTCCGTCCGCCGCTCCGACGAGCGCACCAGAATCTGGCCTTCACGGTCGACCAAGAAGGTCTCACGCACCCCGTTGATCTCGCTCATGTCCAAGAATTCGTCGATGAGGTAGGGAAAGGCCGTCTGGGTCGCGACGACGCCGCG
>CAYYHT010000139.1:0-13077 GCA_964471355.1 uncultured Enterobacteriaceae bacterium | reverse complement strand
CAACGCCGAGCTCGGCGGCAAGGACTGGGACGATTGCCTCGTCAATCATGTGGCTGACGAGTTCTACGAAAAGTATGACCTCGATCCGCGCGACGAGTCTCAGCCCTATCAAGAGCTGTACGAACGCTGCCTGTCCGCCAAGATTTCGCTGTCCACCAAACCCATGGCCATGATTCCGGTTGCCTTCAAGGGCAAACGCGGAGGCGTCAAGGTCTCGCAGGGGCAGTTCGAAGAGCTGACTGAGCACTTGGCGCAGCAATGTGCAGACACGTGCGAAATCGTGCTCGACAAGGCCGGCCTGACCTGGGACGACCTCGACGACGTCCTGATGGTTGGCGGCTCAACTCGCATGCCCATGATCCGGCGTCTGCTGGCCCAAATGAGCGGCAAAGAGGCCGTCAAGGGCGTCAACGCTGACGAGTGCGTCGCACTCGGCGCAGCACTCGCCGGCGTGTTCCGGCACCGGCCAAACCACCCAGCGCTCACCAAAAAGCCGCCCAAGAAGAAGAAGGTCAAGAAGCGTCCAGTGGAACAGATGCCCGCCGAGCCCAAACGCTCCGGTGGCCTGCAGATCGGTCTTGCCAGCGGCGGCCACATCGCCCAGGCCCAACAGGATGACTACGACCCGTTCGCCGACGAACCCATCGAGGAAGAAGTCAACGAGCCGGTGGGCCTGACGGGTGTGCAAATTCAGGACGCCACGACCCATCCACTCGGCATCGTCGTGCTCAACAAGCAGCGCCAAGAGAGGGTGGTCGAGCTCATCGCCGAAGGCACTCCCCTGCCCCACGAATTCCGCGGTCGCTTCGCCTACGCCTACGAGAACATGACCGCCGTTCGGGTCGAGGTGACCGAGGGTCATGGCACCGCTCGAGACGAAGTGAATGTCATTGGAAAAGTCGAGTTGACCGGCCTCCCACCTCGCCCGCGCGGAACGCCCATCGAGGTGTACTACCAATATGGAATCGACCAGATTCTCTCAGTGCGTGTCGTCGATGTGCAGACAGGCCGCTCCCGAGAAGGATCCATCAACTTTACAGGCGGCATGAGCAGCCACGAAGTTGAGGCTGCACAGCAGCGCACATCCCGAATGGTAGTAGACTAGCGAGCCCGCTGTTTGTAGGCAGGGTTCGAAACTCCCGCGTTCTTGGGTGATATGGAAGCGCGCCACATCGAGAAAGCAGCCGAATTCTGCAACCTCGTTGGAAAAACTGACCTTGTTGAGTACCTCGGATTGTCCTCCGAGGAAGTCACCGTCAAGGCCGCACGCACCAAGCTGAAGAGCCGGCGTAAGTACATGCAGGGGATGCAGAGCAATCCCAAGTACAAGGCCGAAGCGGTATTTCTGATCAAGAATTTCAAGGTTCTGAACCTGCTGCTCGACGAGCTCCCCGCCTACCTGGCGGCGGTCAAGAAGGCCAAAGAGTCCGAGCACCTCCCCATTGTCGAGATGACCATCAAGACCGTCCTCAAGGGCGGCTCTCTTGGCAGCGAGCAAGAGGACTACCTGCTCAAGCAAGCCGCAGGCCTCGGAGTCAGCGAGGAGACATTCCGCGAGCTGCTAGGGCGTCTCATCAGCGAAGCCGAAGCCGAGGCCAACGCCAAGGCCGGTGCGACGCCGAGCACTGCAGCTCCACGGTTCGACGATGACTACTACGCCCTGATTGGCGTGGGTCCCACCGCCAGCCGTGACGACATCTACAACGCCTACCGCATGCGGCACGAAGAAGCCCGACAGCTGCAGGACAAGGGGGCCGCGACTCGCCTGCTCATTCGGTTGGACAAGGCCTGGAAGGTGCTGGGCGATACCCACCAGCGCCAACAGTACGAAGTCTCGCTCAAGCGCACAGGCCCCCCTGCCCGCGACCGTGTCGCCGCGAACGACCGCGACACAGCTCCTCCAGCTCGTGAACGCATCGAAGGCTCACCAACCCTCAACGAAAATCCGGACGGCGAGCCCCCTCCCACCGTATCGCAGTCCCGCAAGCCCCCCCCTGCTGTGGGCAGCGTCGGAAGCCAGAATCGTGGCACCGAAGCCAGTCCTCGCATGGACGTCATTGGCAGCAAGAGCCGGCGGATTGAGCTTGAGTCCCCAACAGAGCTCACCCGCGAGACAATCTTGGTGCGCAACGTTGGAAACGGCGACATGCCCGGCCGCGTCTCGGTGGACGCACCGTGGATTTCGGCCAGCCCCAAGACACTCGACCCAGCCCGCAAAGAACAGGTCGTCACGGTCACAATCGACCCCGGCAGGCTCACCTCAGGCGCCAGCAGTGCGGTCGTATCCATCGTGGCCGACCACGGTGAGCGCTTCACCGTGCAGTTCGCCGTCACCCGGCCCAGCAGCATGCTGGGACCCATCTTGCTGGCCGCAGGGGTCGCGCTCGCCATGGGCGGTGGTGTCGCGGTTGTAGCCTCCGGCATCCTTCAGGCGCCAACGGACTTCACCCTCACCGTGGACGTCAATCCAACCGCCGAGAAGGTCCTGCTGAACGGAAAGGAGATCGGCTCCGGCTCCCACGTGGTCGTCACCGAGCCCCCCGCGGGAAAGGCCAAGGTTGAGATCGTGCAGGGCAACTTCAAGCCGCAGACCGTCGATGTGACTCTGGGCGAGGGTCCTGTCGACCTGGACATTGTGCTGGAGCTGGCACAGCCGATGGACTACCGCCCACCCGCGGGCGCTCTGCAGGCAAACCTCGATCAGGACTACGTCGAGCGCATCATGGTGCCCCGGGCCAAGGCGATGGATCGTTGCGTCGAGGACATCGTCACCGAAGGCAACGTCGAGGGCTTGGTGCGCATTCACGTCTCAAAAGATGGCCTACCGTTGGGCGTTGAGGTCGACGGCACAGCGGCCGACAAGCCCGAGGCCCGCGACTGCTTGATTCGCCAGAGTGCGGCTGCCGTCTTCCATCGGTTCAAGGAAGGCGAGAAGGGCGAGTACGCGACCGTGCGCTACCACTACAAATGGAAAGAGCCGTCGTCGCCATGACATCTGTTCCTCACGAGCCAGACACCCCCGAGCCGCTAGATACGGTCCTGGACTTGGCCGAGGATGCGCTGGACCGCGGTGATCCTTCGGGCGCGCTGGACCTGTGCATGCAGATTCTCGACGCGGCTCCAGAGCACCCCGGCGCTCTGTTCGTTCAGGCCGAGGCCCACCGCGACCTGCGGCTGATGCACGACGCCGAGCAAGGCTACCGGCAAGTCATCGCCCTGACCCCGGATCACGCGCCGAGCTGGAGTGCCCTGGGCGCTGTGATGTTCGACTCGCTGCGCTTTGACGAGGCCCACGCAGCGCTGTCACGATCCGTGCGCCTCGATCCCGAAAACCCCGAGGCCTATTTCTGGCGCGCGATGTTGCGTGAGCGACGGCACGACTTCAATGGGGCGGCCCGGGACTATCGACGTGCCCACCGCATCGAGCCCATCGGCTTCCCACTGCCCGTCGAGCTTGATGAGGCCACGATTGCGGCTGTCGTGCAGTCAGCCCTGAGCACGCTGCATCCATCGATCCGCAGCTACCTGCGCCAAGTGGCGATCCTGCTCGAAGACGTGCCGAGTGAAGAGACGCTGCTGCACTACGACCCGCCCATGCCTCCAGGAGAGATTCTCGGGTACTACAGCGGTGTGTCGATGGCCGAGCGCACGCTCGACAACCCCTGGAGCAATCTGCCCTCCGCGATTGTGCTCTACCGCTGCAACTTGCAACGCATTGCTTCGGACCGGGAGCATCTACTCGAAGAGCTGCGCATCACTGTGTTTCACGAGGTGGGGCACTTCCTTGGCCTCGACGAGGAAGACCTCAAGGAGCGCGGCCTCGACTAGCAGTCGCTAAGTGCACCCCGAGACCTTGACGGTCGCACCGGGCCGTCGTTAGGAGCCGCTTGCAGTGGGGGGTTAGCTCAGTTGGGAGAGCGCAACGTTCGCACCGTTGAGGTCAGGGGTTCGAACCCCCTATCCTCCACCACTCATGACAAAGCCCCGGCCATCTGGTCGGGGCTTTTTGAGTAGAATGGCTGACTGAGGGGTTCTCTTGGCAGACGTAAAGGCCGGCTTCATTCGCGCAGACGATGGATTGCAGCTGTACTACCGCACGGTGGGCAGTGGGCCTCCCCTGGTCTGCTGCAACGGTGTGGGCGTCTCGACCTTCTTCTGGAAATACATCGCCGAGCACTACCGTCGGCGCTTCAAGGTCATCCTGTGGGACTACCGGGCCCACGGTCTGTCCGGCAGCCCCGACGATGTGGTCAACGCCGACCTGTCCATCAGCCGCAATGCGAACGACCTGCACCAGGTACTCAAAGGCATCGGGGTCGACGAGCCGGCCATTCTGTTGGGCCACTCGATGGGCTGTCAGGTCATCCTCGAGTACACCAAGCAGTTCAGCTCCGAAGTTCGAGCTCTCGTCCCCATGTTTGGCACTTTTGGCCTGCCCCTCGATACCTTCATGGACAGCAAATACAGCCGCGGCGTATTGACGACCATTACGCGCCTGGCCAAGAAGGGCGGACGACGCAGCAGTCGCATGTTGCTGCCCCTGTACGCGTCGCCCATGGCGTTTGATTTCGGCCGCCTGATGGGCATGGTCGACCCCTACTACTCAGACAGACGCGACATCAACGCCTACATGGAGCACCTCGGCTACATGAACCCCCAGGCCTTCATGCGCATGGTCGAGTTGATGGCCGACCACAACCTCGAGGATTTCCTGCCCGAGATCACCGCACCGACGCTGGTCTTCGCGGGCGAGAAGGACCTGTTTACTCCACTTCATCGCTCACAGCGCATGGTCGAGCTCATTCCCGATGCCGAGCTGATTGTGCTCGCCGAGGGCAGTCATGCCGCCATTGTCGAACATCCCGACACCATCAATCGGCGACTCGACCGCTTTCTTACCGAGCGAGTGCTCGACTCCACCGGGGAACAACCGAAGTCCGCAGCTCAGTGAGCAATGCTCCAGGCACCGTCAGCGGAAAGTGGAGATAGATATCCCAGCGAATTTGGCTGCCCTTTGAGCCCGGTTCAATACGCAGGTCGACCTGGACGCCGGTCACCTCACCCTCAATCAGCGAGCAGAACACGCCGCCGTCCTGACAATCGATGTCCATGCGGACCGAAAACTGTCGGGGATTGCCAAACACCAAGACGACCTCGGCATGGGCACCGGGCCTGACGACTTCGACCGACTGCAGCCCCTCCATCCACTCGGGCCAACTCGCAATGTCATGTAAGCGCTCAATGAGCAGTGCGGGAGCAGCCTCAACCTGAGTCTCAATGCCGAGCTGCACGGCCTATTTTCGCTTTCGCCGACGGCGCCGACGCCGCCCGCTATTCCCGCCGCCTTGTGACGGCTGCTGTTCGGGCAGATCCAGTTCGTCACCCAGCAACTGAACTGCACGCTCGCGCAGAACGCGCCCCAAGTCGCCCGCCCCACGACGGACATTCTGGTCGGTGACCATCAGTCGCCGCCCGTCGATGTGACCGGCCAGGAGCAGCTCGCGGTCCCGCGCGGGATCAAGCCACAGGAGAGTGGGCGGATCGGGTGAGTCGGGAGGCACGAACGCCTCGATTCCGCGCTCTGCCAGCTCGAGTTCAAAGATCTCGTGGCCATTTTCGGCTTCGGCAACTCGCTGAACCCAGCGCCGCCCCTCTTCGTCTGGCACGCTGCCAATGACAAAGAGGCACTCGGTCTCGCTGTATCGGCTGTGATTCAGCAGCGAACGCAGTCGGTACAGACGGCCAGCCTCGGTCCGGTCGGCCTGTTCCAGAACGACCGCTGCGAGTGCGGGAATGGGCGGCCCGTCCTCGATGGGCGCTGTGGCGATGAGCACATCGGCTCGGCACCGCGCGAAGTCGTCGATGACCCGGTACCGCTCCTCGCGGCCCATCGCACCATGAAAGAGCGCGACCCTGGCGCCAGAGAACACATCGGCTTCAAGGGCAGCCTTGACCCGAGTCGCTTCGCGGGCGTCGAGCGCATCGACACCGTCGATGACCGGGAACACGACCACCACTTGTCGGCCCTCGCGCACGATCTCGGCCGCGCGGGCGTAGGCGTCTTCACGCTCGGAAGCCGGAAACACCTTGCCAAGGATGTTTGGCGGGTCGGTCGGGCGCACATGACTGACATCGTGGTCGCCATAGGCTGACAGCACGACGAGTCCAGGCAACGGCACAGGCGACATGACCAGCAGATCTGGAACCTTGTCCTGGGGCAGACGTGCGACGGTGGCCCCGAGGGCTTCACGCTCTTCAGAGACCACCAAGCCGAGCTTCTTGAACTCAAGCTCCTGGTCGAGCAAGGCATGGGTGCCAAACACCACGTGCAGCTCGCCGCGCTTGAGCGCGTCCCGCTGACCTGCGGTGGGGTCAGTCACTAGGCGCGCCAACAGCCCACATTCGCGAAGCAAGGGTTCCATGAACAGGTACCGGGCCTCGGCGGATGGGCCGTCCGGAGACAGGCACATCACCTGGACCTTCTTTTCGGCCACCGCCAAGATGGACAACAGGGCAACCAGTCCCTTGCCGCTGCCCGCTTCGCCGGTGATCAGATGCACCATCGGCTGGTTCCGCCGAAGGCCGCGCTTGACGTCCTCGAGGGCACGCTGCTGATCGTCAGATACATCGATGTCCCGCAGCTGCGTGAGCTTTGCGGACAGGCCATGGCTCACGGTGTGTCCGATTCCGCGGCCCCTAGGCGGAGCCATCAACGAACGCCCCAAGGTCACTAGCAGGGCCTCTTCATAGGCAAAACGCCGCCGCGCAGCGGGTCGAGACTGCCCGCGTGAGTGAACATCGACCGTGGCCTCAGCCAAGCTGGGCAGCTCGCGCGCCTTGAGCAGATCGCCGCCAATGGGGTCACGCAATCGCATGGCTTGGGGCAGCAGCCACTGCACCAGCAAGCGCATGTCGCGATCATCAATGCCTTCGATGCCGTATTTTGCAAGGTGGACGTTGTGCTTGCCGTCATCGGCGCCAAGCTCGGGGTCACACAACACCGAGTCGCCAGCCTCATCAGTGACGTAGGTACCGACGAGCACCGCCCGGGCTCCGGGAGCCAAACGCTCGATCAGCCAGGGCTGGGCCTCACCGCCCCATCGCACTGGCAGTAGACCCGCACCTTTTAGCTCAAGTTCTGTCTTGCGCGTACCGTCCGGAGACAGCCGCGTGAATCGCCGAGTCACGCGCCCGCCGATCGCCACGCGACCGGGTTCGATCTCCCGGCCAGCGCCCTGTACGGGCAGCGTGACGTGGTCTAGCAGGGGCGGGCGAAACAGGATGTCCGCCGGCGTGTCGATTCCAACCGCCGCCAGAGCATCCATCAGCTCGGGCGCAATGCCCATGTCGGCCAAGGGGCGGCCCAAGTGATCCGGGTCATAGGGCCAGAACCGGGGCTGGTTGTTGCGCGGCTCTTTATCTGCGACTGGCGCAGCATCTTTGCGGCCGCGAGATTTGGGTCTGCGGTCTTCGCGATTCTTCCCTCGCCCACGCCCTCTGCCCTGTTTGGAAGGGCGAGAATCGGAGCGTCGGGGTGAACGGTCTGAATCGCGTTTCTTGCCCCGACCCGAGTCGTTGCGTTCCTTGGGAGGGCGAGCCTCTTGAACACGCTTCTTTGGCGGCTTGGCCTTGGCCTTGGCCTTTGGCGCAGGCCGCCACTTGAATGGCAGTCCGAGCAGCGCATCGAGGCGCGTCACCTGCTGACTCATTTCCCGCAAGCGAGCCGCGCGTTCGCCGGAATCAACGCCGTCGTAGTCGGTCAGACGCGCACCGATTTCGGCGAGCATGTCGCGCACCGCCGCCGGCAAATCGAGCTTCAACGCGGGATCGACATATCGACTGGCGTTCGCCGCCAGGTATCGCACGTCCGACGCGTGCTTTTCTTGATCGCGCAGCGCATAGGCCAACACCCTGCGGACTGGGTCCAACAGATGGTCCAGACGCTCGACTTCAGAGACCGCCCCAGCGGCTTTTGTCATGTCAGGCTCGTCGCGTAGTGAACCTCGATGATCTCCCAGGTTTGCTTGCCGCCAGGCGTCGGAATGGTGACCTCGTCACCCTCTTCGCGCCCGAGGATGGCCTTGGCAACGGGCGCTTTCCAGCTGAGTTTGCGGGCACTTACGTCGCCCTCAGTCTCGCCGACAATGCGCCAGACGCGCTCTTCACCGGAGTCGCTGTTTTCGATGGTGACCCAAGTACCGAACGCCACCCGCCCATTCTTGGGCAGTTTGTTGACGTCGATGATCTCGGCAGATGCCACGAGGTTCTCAAGTCGAATGACCCGGCCCTGGCACATGGCCTGGCGCTCCTTCGCATCTTCAAATTCGCTATTTTCGCTGATGTCACCGTGAGCGCGAGCTTCTTCGATGTCCTTCACGATGCCTGGTTTGACCACGCTCTTTTCGTGATGGAGCTGCTTGACGAGCTCTTCGTACCCCTCAGGGGTGACGGGGTTCCGGTTGTTCATCCCGGTCCTCCAAATCTAGAAAGTCCTGCAATCTATCACGTCGATGACATTGCCAAGAGCAACGCTGCCATCCGAACGAAGACGCCGTTGCGCATCTGCTCGAACACGGCGGACTTAGGCCCATCTGCGACGTCGCTTGTGATTTCAACACCGCGATTCATTGGGGCGGGATGCAACACGACGCGAACCGAGTGGTGCCGATCGAGGCGCGCTCGATCCAACTGCCACTCCCGTACATAGGTTGCATCGTCGGGGAGCAACCCCGGCCCCAGGCGCTCCTTTTGAATGCGCAGCATCATGACTGCGTCGGCCCCGCGAAGAGCATCGTCAAACTCTGCCGCTACCGAGACACCGGGCTGATCGACATCTTGGGGACACAGTGCCGGCGGTCCTGACAGCACGACCTTGGCTCCGAGCATGGGCAGGAGCAGGCAATTGCTGCGGGCGACTCGGCTGTGGCGGACATCGCCAACGATCGCGATGGTCTTAGCTGTCAGGTCACCTAGATGGTCCGTCAGCGTCAGCGCGTCGAGCAACGCCTGTGTCGGATGCTCATTTGTGCCGTCTCCGGCGTTGAAGACGGGGATGGACAAAGCCTGCTGCAGGGCGCTTGCGGTGCCGTTGCGGCCGTGCCGAACCACAAGCGCGTCGGCGCCCACCGCAGCCAGTAGACGCGCCGTGTCGAGCACTGTCTCGCCCTTCTTGGCCGACGTGTTCCCTCCCTGAAGGACCAGCGGGTAGGCACCAAGGCGCACGGCCGCCATCTCGAACGAACACCGCGTGCGCGTGCTCGGCTCGAGGAAGAGCAGGGCGACAGTGCGGCCCGAAAGGACCTGAAGATTGCCCTGCTGCTGCACCTTGTCGCGCAGCTCACGAGCGGTCTGAAGCAGTCGCTGTGCCGAGTTGACGTCGAGTCCTGCAATGTCGACCAGGCCCGTCATTGCAGGTCCCCGTCCGGCGCGACGAGCGCCTTCGACTCAAAGGACATGGGCACCGACACACCAATGCCAGGAATCAACACGTCGACATTCCAAGCGCATGACACCGTGCGATGGTCCTGGTCCTTGGTCAGTGTGCAGTTGTCGTCTCCGATGGCTGCACCGATGGACTGCGCATCGAGCTCGTACTGCAGTCGAGTCCTCGCCTTGTCCTCGCCGAAGTCGCGCCAGTCGAGTGCCACAGTGCGAACAATTCGGTCCAGACGCATGTCGTCGCGCACATAAGGACCAAAGATGGCCGCGATCACAGCGACCACCGACAGCACCAAAAGCCCGAAGGCGATGCCAACTCGCTGCGCCGTGAACATGCCGCTCACGCGCTAGTCCTGCCCGACCTTCAACACAGCCAAGAAAGCCTCTTGGGGGATCTCGACGTTGCCGACGGCCTTCATGCGCTTCTTGCCGGCCTTTTGCTTGGAAAGCAGCTTGCGCTTGCGGCTGATGTCGCCGCCGTAGCACTTGGCGGTGACATCCTTTCGAAACGCCTTGACCGTCGTGCGCGCGATGACTCTGGACCCGATGGCGGCCTGCACAGCAACGTCAAACATCTGACGAGGAATGAACTCCTTGAGCTTCTTTGTCAGCCCATTGCCTTTGAAGTACGCCGCCTCTCTGTGACAAATCATCGAGAGCGCGTCGACCAGTTCGCCGTTGAGCAGCACGTCAACGCGCACAAGATCGTCACGGTTGTACTCACCGAGCTCGTAGTCCATCGATGCGTAGCCTCGGCTGACGCTCTTGAGGCGATCAAAGAAGTCGAACACCACCTCGGCATAGGGAATGTCGTAGGTGATCACCACGCGTTTGTTGCCGCCGTGCTCGAAGTTGACCTGGCTGCCTCGGCGTTCCTGGCACAGCTTCATCACGGGGCCCACGTGCTCGGACGGGCAGTGCACAGTGACCCGGGAGATCGGCTCTTCGAGATAGGCCAGTTCTGATGGTTCGGGCAGGTCGGACGGTCGATTCACGATGACCATTTGGTCATCCTTTGTGTACGCCTTGTAGACCACCGAGGGTGCGGTCGTGATCAGGTCGAGGTCGTATTCACGCTCGAGTCGCTCTTGCACGATTTCCATGTGCAACAGGCCCAGAAATCCGACCCGGAAGCCGAGTCCGAGGGCGTCCGACTTCTCGGGTCCCCAGGAAATGGCCGCGTCATTGAGGGACAGCTTTTCGAGGGCGTCGCGAAGGTCGGCGTAGTCCTTGCTATCGACGGGGTAGATGCCCGAATAGACCATCGGCTTGATGTCTTGAAAGCCCGGCAGAGGGGCGTCGGCAGCACGTTTGTCGTGGGTCACCGTGTCGCCCACCTTGGCATCGCGCAGCTCTTTGATCGAGGCGACGATGAAGCCCACATCACCCGCCACGAGCTCTGTCTTGGAGATGGCCTGGGGGGTGAACGTGCCGAGCTTTGTGGCCTCGTAGACAGCCCCCGTCTCCATCAGCTTGATCTTGTCCTTGAGACGAAGCGTGCCATGGAACACACGAACCAAGATGACCACACCCACATAGGTGTCGAACCACGAATCGATGATCAAAGCCTGAAGGGGCGCGTCCGCGTCGCCCGTTGGAGGGGGCATTTGCTCGACAATCGCCTCGAGGACTTCCTCGACGCCCACGCCGGTCTTGGCTGAACAGAGCACCGCTCCAGAGGCGTCGAGACCGATGGTCTCTTCAATTTGTTCGAGAACCATGTCGGGATCGGCGCCTGGTAGGTCGATCTTGTTGATGACGGGCACGATCTCGAGGTCGCTCTCGAGGGCCAAGTACACGTTGGCGAGGGTCTGGGCCTCGACCCCCTGGGCGGCGTCGACAATCAACAACGCCCCTTCGCAGGCCGCCAATGAGCGGCTCACCTCGTAGCTAAAGTCGACATGCCCGGGGGTGTCGATCAGGTTCAGCTGGTAGGTCAGGTCGTCTTTGGCCGTAAAACTCAGCGATGCGGTCTGAGCTTTGATGGTGATGCCGCGTTCGCGCTCGATGTCCATCGAGTCCAGAAGCTGCGCTTTCATGTCGCGATCGGCGACCGCGCCTGTGACCTGAAGCAGGCGGTCAGCCAGTGTCGACTTTCCGTGGTCGATATGGGCGATAATTGCAAAGTTTCGAACGCGGTCGAGCGACGCCAAACGAGTGGCTCCTGGTGGGTGAGGCGCCTCTATCCCACCCCAGACGCTTTGCACCCAATGCGCCTGATGGTTAAACGGCGGCGGTTCAAGCAATCAATTGGGAGTCGGCTCCCACAAGAGAGGCACCTGTGGCGAACCACAAGGACGCGATCAAGCGCAACAAGCAGAACGACAAGCGTCGGACGCACAACCGGCACTTCCGCAGCACCATGCGCAACCAGATCAAGAAGCTCCGTGAAGTCATCGAAGCCGGTGACAAAGACGGCGCCAACACGCAGCTCAAGGCGACGGTCAGCACCATCCACCGTGTCTGCAGCAAGGGCGTCATCCACCGCAACCAGGCAGCTCGCAAGATCTCCAGGTTGAACGCGGCGGTCAAGGCTCTCTAGAGCTTGTTCGGGCTGGCGATGTCCAGCCCGTCGCCTCCTAGCCGCCGGCCAGGTCGATCACGAGCGCCTCGAGAATGCGCCGATCCCCGGCCCGGTGAGAGTTCATCAACCGGTTGGCCACAGCCAACAAGGCGATGAGTTCATCTGCACGCTTCAACGTTCCGCGCTGATGGCTCTTGCGGGCAGCCCGGATGAGGTCCCACTTGCCGAATCCGCGCACACTGGGGCCGATCTGCTTGTCGGATTGCCCAAAAAACATGCCGTCTGACACGACAGCCAGCTGACGAACCTGCCAGCCGAGCTGGCCCAGAATCATGCGAATGCGGCCCGAGCTGTCGTCTTCCTCGAGCAGTGGCTGCAGCACCCCAACAGCTCCCGCAACGTCCCCGTTCGCTATGGCGCCGGTCAGTGCCCAGGCGTCCTGCTGTGCCACGGCCGAGCAGGCCGCCGCCACGTCGTCGGGCTCGATTCTGTTTGCGTCGCCCACGTACAGCGCCACCTTCTCGACCTCACGCGCGAGCGTGCCGATGTCTGCGCCAACCACGGACACGAGAACGTCAGCGGCGTTGCGCGACAGCTCCTTGTCAACCGACGTGGCGTGCTCGATGGCAAACCGGACGGGGTTGATCTTCTTGGTGTCGAAGACGGTGAGCCGTCCGGACTTCTTGACTGCGTTCTTGAGCCGGGCCCCCCAGTCTTTGCCGCCTTTCCTGGGGCGAGCGAAGCCGGCTGCCGTCATGACCAACACTGTTGTGTCGTTCGGCGATGCTGCGTATTCGACGGCTGATTCAAGCAGGTCTGCCTTGGCCTCGTGCAGATGCTTGAGCACCACCAAGCGCCGATTGGCCATCATCGGAAGCGTGCGCGCCGTGCGCAGCGCACCCATCGGGTCGCTATCGGTGGCGCTGAAGGTGCTGTGGTTGAAGGCGGGCAGGCCACATTCGGGCAGGACAGCGCTGACCACCTCGTCAAGCGCGCGCTCAACGAGCAGCGCCGCATCTCCGACCAGCAAGATCACCGAGTGCAGCTTCATTCAACCACCAGAGCCCTCATGGACTCTGCACGGTATCGCGAACGCCGCTTGGGCGCTCATTGTG
>CAYYHT010000138.1:2163-13087 GCA_964471355.1 uncultured Enterobacteriaceae bacterium | reverse complement strand
TGCGCCTGGGGGCCGGTCAAGAATCCGCTCGACCTTGAGCGCGTACCAGGGGGCTCCTATGGAGGCTCGGCAGCCGCGGTGGCCGGTGGGGTTGTGCCGCTGGCGCTGGGCTCAGAGACCGGAGGATCGGTGCGCCTGCCCGCCGCCTATACCGGTCTGGTCGGACTCAAGCCCACGTACGGGCGGGTCAGTCGACGCGGCCTGGTGGCCTATGCGAGCTCCACGGACCAGGTGTCCCCATTTGCCCAGAACGTGGCCGACTGCGCCTTGCTGGCCCAGGTCATTGCCGGGCACGATCCCGGTGACAGCACCTCGGCGGATCAACCTTCCTCAGACTGGGTCGCTGCGGCATCCAGAGGAGTGGCGGGCCTGCGCTTGGGCGTTCCCGCCGAGTACTTTGACGATTCTCTGGACGATGCAGTTCGCGCCGTGGTCGAGGCGGCCATCGATGGACTGCGTGCGGCCGGCGCGCAGATTGTGCCCGTGTCGCTGCCGTCGACCGATGTGGCGGTGGCTTGCTACTACGTCATCGCGCCCGCAGAGGCGTCGGCAAACTTGGCCCGCTTTGATGGCGTTCGGTACGGCAATCGCGTGGACGCGGCTGACCCCGACTCGGTCTATCGGCAGACCCGTTCGCAGGGCTTTGGAGCCGAAGTTCAGCGGCGCATCCTGATCGGCACCTATGTGCTGTCTGCCGGCTACATCGATGCCTACTACAACCGCGCCCAGCGGGTGCGCGCTCAATTGGGCGCCGAGCTTTCCGCGGTTCTGCAGGACGTCGATGCGCTCGTGTCGCCCACAGCACCGACAACGGCCTTTCGCTTCGGCGAAAAGAGCGATCCGGTGCAGATGTACCTGACCGATCGCTACACGATTCCCGCCAGCTTGGCGGGCATTCCGGCCATCTCTGTTCCCTGCGGCATGGTCGATGGCCTGCCGGTTGGACTGCAGGTGATGGCCGATGCGTGGGATGAAGCGACCTGTTTTGCAATTGCCGGCGCGGTCGAAGCCGCGGGCCAGGCCAACAAGCGAGGCGAATGATGACAAGTGCTCCAAACTGGAATTTGGAAGTGGTCTTCGAGGGGGGCGTGACCGGACCCGCCTTCTCGGCGGAGCTGACGCAACTCAAGGCAGAGCTCGAGGTGCTGCGCGAGCGCGCGGGCTCCCTTGGTGGGCTCGAGGGCAACGAGGATGCGTGGGTGACGATGCTGGTGGACCTTGCAGCCATCCAGGACCGCATGCGCAGCGTCTCCGCCTTTGCCCACTGCCACAAGGCTGCCGACACCACCTCCGAGGCGATTCGTCTGGCTGCAATGGCGGCACGGGAGCTGTGGAGCGAGCTGACCATGGCCTGGATTCCGCTCAATGCCGGGCTGCTGCAAGCTGACGCGGCGGTGTTCGATGGTTTTGTCGCCCGCGAAGCGATGGTTCCGTGCGAGCCGCAGCTGCGGAGGATTGTCGACCGCGCCAAGATCGAGCTCAAGCCCGAGCTGCAAGAGCTGGCTGTCGAGATGGACCGCGAGGCGGTGCATGCTTGGGGCCAGCTCTATGACCAGATCTCCGGCAAGATCTCAGCGCGCCTGCACTTGCCTGGCCAAGATGCCGTCGACGTGTCGGTGGGCGTTCTCAACACCTACCGGTCCAACGGCGACGAGGCGGTCCGAAAGGCTGCGTTCGAGGCCGCGACCGAGGCATGGACCGGAGTCGAGGACCTGTGCGCCGCGACCTTGTCCAACCTGACCGGCGCCCGACAGAGCCGCTGCAAGCGCATCGGCTGTGACGAGGTGGCCCACAGCTTCTTCGACAACCGCGTCACGCCCCCCTTGGTCGAGGCCATGTGGCACGCGGCCGACCACGCCCAACCCAAGCTCATCGCCTATCTCGACCGCAAGGCCAAGCTGCTCGGCAAGGACAAGCTCGATTGGTGGGACCTGTCGGCTCCGGTCGCCGACTCCACCGACGCGGGCATCAGCTGGGACGAGAGCCGTGAACTCATTTTGGACGCCTTTGGCGGCTTCAGCCCGCAGCTCCGCTCCTTCGCCATCAAGGCGTTCGACGAGCAATGGATCGAGGCCGAAAAACGGGCAGGAAAGATGCAAGGTGGCTTCTGTGCCGGTTTTGTAGCCGAACGTTCCAGCCGCATCTTCATGACCTGGGGAGACACCCTACGCTCCAGCATGACACTGGCCCACGAGCTCGGTCATGCGTTCCACAACGACGTCATTCTCGATGCCCATCCGTTCCGACGCAGCCTCACCAGCTGCTTGGCCGAGACCGCGTCCACCTTTGGCGAGGCGGTATTTCGCGACCATGCGCTCCAGAACGCCAGCAGCGACACCACGCGGCTTGTGATGATCGACCAGCAGCTGCAGGCTGGCGTGTCGTTCCTCATGAACATCCGCGCTCGCTACATCTTCGAGCGCGAGCTGTACACCATGCGCGCGTCCGGCGCGTTCACAGCGGCCCAGCTGACCGAGAGCATGCTTCGCGCGCAGAAGAGCACCTATGGCGATTCTTTGGCTTCGTGGGACTCGACCTTCTGGACCAGCAAGCTGCACTTCTACATCAGCCATTTCGGCTTCTACAACTGGCCCTACACCTTTGGCTACCTGTTCAGCGGCGCCGTCTACCAGCGCTTCTTGGATGAGGGCGATGCGTTTACCCCGCACTACATCGACCTGCTCAGGCGCACGGGGTGGGACAGCTGCGTGAACATCGGCCATGCCTCTTTGGGGGCCGACCTCGAGCAGCCGGAATTCTGGATCAACGCAACGGGTCCATTGCTTAGAGATGTCGACACGTTTCTGGAGCTGACTGAATAGTGTTCAGTGAGAGCGAATACGCGGTGATTTGGGAGGTCTACGCCACCTTGCTCACCGGCTTGGCCAGCCATGAGCTTGCCGACCAGTCCTTTGTTCAGACCGAGCGAGTCGTGCGCGAGACCCTCGACGTGCTGCTGACCGAAGCGGCGCCAAAGTGGCAGGGAGAGCGCCGTGACAAGGCCCTGCACTACCTGTTGGACGAGACCTTCGGCCTTGGGCCGCTCGAGGCGCTGTTGGCCAGCAGCCGGGTGTCGGAGGTGCGGGTCGAGAGCAACAAGCGTGTGCTCGCGCGCATCGATGGCCGGTTTCAACAGACCGCGGTGCGGTTCCGAGATGATGGCCATCGCAAACGAATCCAGAAACGGGCCCTGGCCAGCAAGGGTGTGGGCGGGGCCGACGTCTGGGTCAGCGGTCAGGGTTTTTCGATTCGCAAGGGCTAGGCAGCTCAGCCGTCGAAGTTCGTGCTCTTGAGCTTCAGTTCGGTGATGGCGATGCCGGGCTTGGTGCCTTCGTAGACCTCGAGAACCTCGATGTTCAGGGTGCCCCAGGCGCTGCCTGTGAAGCCGATGGTCGGATTGATGGGCAGCCACTGCATCTTGTCGGTGTTTTCGAGGGTCAACTTGGTGGTGTTGAGGCCTTGGCGGACCGAAATGACCTTGGGACGAGCGTAGGTGGCGGGTCCGCTCTGCACGCCCAGGGCGCTGATTCCGAAGTCTGAGGCGCCGATGGCAAAGCTCTGTCCCTCGTTGGACTCGGACAGCCAGTAGGTGCGCGTGGAGTCGTCGATGAACTCCATGGCGTCGTGGCCAGCGGCACTGGTGGTGGGCTCGCTCTCGATCTTGAGCGGCGCGTCCTTTTCGGCGAGCTTGACGAGCACTTCGGACATGCCGAGTGCGGGGTAGTCTTTGCCCTCGTAGACCTCGAGCACGGTGATGCGCACGCGGCCGCCGCTGAAGTCGCCCCCGACCTTGGTCGGAGGCAGCTCGACGTCTTGCCAACCGTTCTTGTCCTCGAGGGAGATCTCTTGCTCGAGGATGATCTCGTCGCCGTCGTCTTCCTTCCAGATCTGAACCTTGGCCTTCTTGAGGCGCGCGTAGTCGGCGTGGGTCTCTTCGGACAGCGACCAGCCGCTCATAAAGGACAGCTTCTCGATGGTGCTGCGGGGCACGTCGATCTCGATCCACTCGTTCTCATTCTCGTTCTCTGGATTGACCATCCAGCAGCTCTTGGGGTCGCTGTCGAGAGCCGAGGAGACCTTGAAGGTGGCGTCCCGTGTGTCCTTCTTGAAGGACGACACCCGAAAGCCAGCGAGGGCTGAGGCGGGAGCGATGAGAGCAGCAGACAGGACGAGGGCGGCGAGTGAGCGCACGAGGGCCTCCAGATTGTGGGCGCGGCAAGGTAACAGCACCCCGAAGTGCAGAAGTCTTCCCCGCGTCAAAGCTGGACCTGAGACCAGGCGACGCATCTTCTCCTAAAAGTACGGATCGGCCCGTCAAGGAGATTCGCGGCTTGTTGATCTGCCTGGCTTCGTCGCCGAAGCCGGTGGGAAGGCTGAGGGTGAACGGGTACGCGAGCTTGCGAGGTCGTGCCGAGAGTCGCCAGGCGTCGAGTCGGTGGTGAGGGAACGGATACTTGGTCGTGTTGCTGTCTCCAGGCAGGAGCTCGCATGGCCAGTTCCGGTCGCGCGGCACTCCTCGGGTGGCGTGGTCGTAGGTCGTAGGTCGTGGTCGGTCCGCGCGCGGCTGGCTCGGAAGCCGGTCGCGATGAAGCGCGCGGCGACCCGCGCCAAGAAGCGTCAAGAACAGGCAGACAAGCTCCGTCGAGACGATGATGAGCCGCCACCGCCGGCGGCTCCAACTGACCTCCCCGAGCACCAGGTTCGCCATGAGACCGACGGCACGCCCAAACCCAAGGCACAGCGCAACTTCACCGACCCGGACAGCCGGATCATGAAGAGCAACGGAGCCTACATCCAGGGCTACAACGCGCACACCGTTGTGGACAGCGAGCGTCAGATCATCATTGCGAGCGGCGTCGGGAACCGGGGCGCGGGTGTCGCTTCGCTCCGCCGGAGTCGGAGAGAACGCGTCCTCTACATCACCGATGCTGCTAGCCGTCCAGATTCAGCTTTTGTTCAGGTGCGGTGTCACCGTCGTCGGTGCCTCCATCAACCGGTGTGCCGCCGGGTAGCGGAAGGTACACCGAGAACGTGGCCCCTTCACCAGGGCCGGTTTCGACGTCGATGACTCCACCATGCGCCTTGACGATGCCATGCACGATCGCCAATCCGACACCGGTCCCGCCCGTCGCGGTGCGTGTCGTGAAGAAGGGCTCGAACACACGCTCAAGTGTGTCTGAGTCCATTCCGGGTCCCGTGTCACCCACCGTGAAAAAGACCCAAGATCCCGGGGGCAGGCCCGCTCGAAGTTCAGAATCGCGAGGGACCACACCCGTCTCGACGCGCAAGATGCCGCCCTCTGGCATGGCCTGGATGGCGTTCACCATGAGGTTGGTGAACACCTGCCGGATGGGGGTTGCATCTCCGCGGATGAACAGCTGCCGGGAGATGTCCGAGCTCATGAACTGGATTCGAGATCCCATCGGACGCACGCCGCGCAGAGCCTCATCGGCCAGCTCGCCGATATCGATGAGGGCTGCGTGATTCACGCGCTCTGAAGAGATGTTTCGCAGAATTTGGACGAGGCCCTTGCCGTGGTTTGCGGCGGCGTCGAGGTCCTCAACGCACTCGAGCAGCAACGCGTCCTGCGCGACCTCGGGGTGTGCTCGCAGGTAGCCTAGGCCGAGCGTGATCGCGCTTAGCATATTGTTGAAGTCGTGGGCGACCCCCCGAGCCATGCGGCCGACCGCCTCGAGGTTCTGGCTGCGCAACGCGCGCATCTCGTAAGCGTCGAGCCGTGTAAAGAGCAGCGTGGTAGACGTTCCTAGACGAATACGGTCCCCTTGCACCAGCCGCTCCCGCTTCACTACATAGCCGTTCACCTGGATGCCATTTCGGCTCTTGAGGTCCTGGACGTGCCAGCGGCCTCGAGAGTCACGGCTGATCACAGCGTGTTTCCGGGAGACCTCGTCGTCCTCGCGCAGGCAGATGGAGCAGTCTAGAGCCCGTCCAATGGTCACCGAGCCGCGCAGCAAGTAGCGCTTGCCCACGTGGTTGCCCTCGAGCACAATCAGCACCGCGGGCGACGTGGCGATACGCGAACCTTTCCTGGTCTCGGCGTGCTCTTCGAGCATCGAGCCCCCTAACTACGCCCAGTATTGTGACCGATTCGCGGTGGTTTAGCCAGTGAGCGTCCAGACGACCATGGGCTCTTTGCGGCCGCGGATGTCCACCTCTCCGACCTTGGAAAGCCCTTCATTGGCTCCGATCTCGTCAATCGAGTCAGTACTGATCAACACGTCGACGCCCTGGCTTTTTGTCATCGATTCCAGGCGTGATGCCGTATTCACGGTGTCGCCGAGTACCGTAAACTCCATGCGCACTCCAGATCCCAGACAGCCCACGACGAGCTCTCCGGAGTGGATGCCAATGCCGATGCGGACGTCCGCCCCCTCGGTGCTGTCATTGATGCGCTGTGCCGCGATGCGCATCTGCTTGGCGGCCAGCACAGCCTGATTGGCGTGATCGTCCAGGTCTTCGGGGGCTCCGAACACAGCGAGCATGCCGTCGCCCATGAACTTGTCGACCGTGCCGTGGTGTTCGCGAACGATGTCGGCGAGGGCCCCTTGAATGACATTGAGGAATCCGAGCACCTGCATGGGCTCTTTGTCTTCGGCCCATGCCGTAAAGCCGCGGATGTCGCTGATGAGCACGGTCGCGCGGACCGAGCGCGCTTTGGTCAGCAGTGCGAGGGGGTCTTCGTGCATCTCGTCGATCATGCTGGCAGGCAGGAACCGAGTCAGGGTCTGGCGAGCGACCTCGGAGCGAACCGCACGCCGCACCTGCTGAGTGAGGCCATAGGCCATTCCACCGACGCCCAGCAGAAGCACGGCCTGGGTGATCACCTGCCCAAAGAACAGGTCGGACTGCAGCGCGAACCACAGGTACAGGAACAGGCCCAGCGCAGTTGTCGCGATCAGGCTCGTGCGGCGCAGTCGGAACGCCCCGGTGAGCACGACGATGCACGCGGCGACCACCGCGGACGCGAGCTCCATGCTGTCTTGAAGGACTTCGAGGCTGTGGAAGCTGTAGGTGGATTGAATGCGAATCAGGACGTAGGTGGCATCGATTGCCGGCACGATCACCGGAAGGGAGCGATGAAACCAGCCGGTGCGCAGGGCCTGCAGCAGGCCGACGGACCACAGCAACATGAAGAAGGTGGGCACTCGCCAGGGCCAGTCGATGCCTCCGGGCGACAGGGCGAAGATCACCTCGACGATGCACAGCGCGGGCATGAGCGATGCACGGACCGCTGCGATCAAGCGCTCGTTGTGCTGGGCTTCGCGGACCAGGGTCGATTCGATCGACGCTGCGAGCTCGTCGCGCACTGCTGCGGCTTGATCGGTGGGCACCCTACTCCCTGGCCAAGATGCGGAACTCGACGCGGCGGTTGGCGGCCTTGCCCTCGTCGGTGTCATTCTCGGTGATGGGAGCCAGCTCGCCAAAGCCCATCGCGGTCAGCCGATCGGCTTCGACCTGCTTGTTGATCAGGTAGGTGACGACAGCTTGGGCCCTGCGCTGCGACAGGTCGAGGTTGTAGGCGTCGTCGCCAACGCTGTCGGTGTGTCCCTCGACTTGGATCTTGAGGATGTTGGGGTTGTCGAGCATCACGTTGGCGATCTCGTCGACAAGAGCGAAGCTGATGGGCTGGATGATGGCCTTGTTGGTCTCGAAGTAGATCTTGTCGTGAATGACGATGTGCGTCTTTTCGATCACCACGAGCCTGGGCGGAGCACTGTCTGGGCAGCCGTCGCCGTCTTCGAAGTTGTTGAAGTTCTCGGGGATGTCTGGGCACTCGTCATCGCGATCGACAATGCCGTCGCGGTCGTTGTCGTACTCGGGGCAGCCGTCTTCGTCCTCGAAGCCATCGAGGTCCTCGGCGTCGAGCGGGCATTCATCGACCACATCGAAGATGCCGTCGTTGTCGTTGTCGCGGTCGGGACAGCCATCATCGTCCTGGAAGCGATCGAAGTCCTCGGGGTCGAAGGGGCAGCGGTCGACGTTGTCGAACAGGCCGTCGCCGTCACTGTCGCGCTCGGGCACCTTGTCGGGGCAGCCGTCGTCATCTTGGAAGCCGTTGACGGTCTCGGGCACGTCTGGACAGCGGTCTGCGCGGTCGACAATACCATCGCCGTCGTTGTCGAGGTCGGGGCAGCCATCGGTGTCTTGGAAGCCGTCGTAGTCCTCGGGATTGTCCGGGCAGCTGTCCTTGATGTCGACGATGCGGTCCTGGTCGTTGTCGGGATCGGGACAGCCATCGGCGTCCTCGAAGCCGTCGATGTCCTCGGGCACGTTGGGGCACTGGTCTTTGTTGTTCTGGATGCCATCGCCGTCGCGATCGAGGTCCTTGGGATTGAAGGACGGGGCCAGGGTCATTCCACCCTGGATGCGGTAGTCCGGAGTGCCGAGCCCGGGCCGAAGTCCGATGCCGCCGCCGATGTTCACCACGAAGAGATCGAGCGCCTCGAGCTGCAGCCACGGGTGGACCTCGATGGGCTCGAGCACAGCCAGGCCTCCAGCGGAGCCAGACAGGTCGGCGCCGATTTCGGCGAACTCGCCCAGGTGCAGGGCGACCGCTGCTCGTCCGATGATCTCGTTGCCGATGGGCAGGTCGGGGCCGAAGTTGGCCGGCGGGCGGATCTTGTAGCCGACGTTCACCGCCGCGCGGAAGATGTACTCGCGCTTGTGGACAGGCGCATCGGCGACCTCGAACACCGCCATGGGCATGAAGGTGGGTCCGCCCTCGCCGATGAATGAGCGGGTAGCGCCAGTGGGCATGGTCGCCCGAGCCAGGACGGCTAGGCCGACCGGTCCGTCGTTGAGCGAGACGATGGTTGCTTTGGGAATGACCCGGATGTCTCCGAGTCCGCTGGCAAGCAGCTCGTCGTCGTCGAATAGGGTGGGGTCGTGGGCCGCAACTGGCTCGAAGCCCTCTTGCCAGAGCAGGATTGGGACGCTGATGGCAAAGCTGAAGCGGTCTGCGAAGCCGCCAGCGACCTGCAGATCGGTATAGGCGCGCTTGTCGATGATGCCGTCACCGTCGTCGGTCGCGCGTCCGCCGGTGTCGAGCTCGCCCTCGAACAGCTGCACACGGCTGCCGTCCATCTGAAAATTGATGGGGTCTTCGCTGTAGTTGATCCACAGGCCGACCCCCAGCTGAAGGTGCTTGAGCGTCGCCGAGCTCTCGGTCATCGCGTAGCCGTAGTGGTCGGCCATCGGCTTGAATCGCTCGGAGTCGAAGCTGTAGTCCAGCGACTCGGGCAGCTCTTGAGCCCCCGCCGTCAACACCAGCAGCAGCCCTAGCACGAGCGTGTGTCCCGGCGGAACAGCCACAGTGCGGGCAACAAGAACAGCCAGGTGCTCCCGGCACCGGTGTCGCAGGTCGAACCCCCGACGATGGACGCGTCCTCGAGGGGGTTGTCGCCGCAGCCCTCGTCGGTGCTGCCGTCGCAGTCGTCATCGACCCCATTGCAGGTCTCGCTGGCGCCGGGAAAGACGCCGTCATCGTCGTCGTCGCAGTCCCCTGAGGTGACCGAGAAGCCGTCGCTGTCGCAGTCGTTGCTGGCGGTGTCTTCGCACGCAGCGAGCGCGGCCGACGGCAGCGCCATCGCCAGAATGAGGCAGGCGGTGCGCCCGAAGAAACCAAGGTGTGCCAGCAGTGCCATCGTCCGATCGGAATCGGAGGGGTGGTCCACCTATTCTCCTCCACCTACGTAGGTGATGGAGGTGTGGTCGATGAGGCCGTTCGCTTCGCGGTACTTGTTGTCGAAGAAGCTGGTGTCGTTGATGCGCACGTCGATATGGCCGTGTCCGGGTGCCGTCCACGTGGTGAGGGACCCGACGGGAATGACCTGTTCGGTGTGGTCGATGCCCGTGTAGCGCATGACCAACTGACCGTGGTAGCAGCCCTCGATGTTGCAGGGCATGTCTTCGGTGGTGGCTTTCTCGCCGTTGCCTTCGACGTCGATCCAGGGACCTCCCTCGACGATCTGGTACTTGTCGACGGCGGTGCCCTTGATGGTGACCTTGTCGCCCTGGCAGACGCCGAACTTGAACTGCCAGCCCTCGCCGATGTCGAGGTACTGGAAGATGGTGTCGACCAGCGGTGCGTGGGGGCAATCGCCCTCGGTCAGGCGGTCGGGCTCGGTGTCGAACCACTTGGCCCAATCGGCGTCAGAGCGCGTCTCTGCCTCGGCTTCCATGTACGCCTTGCAGAATGCGGCGTTCTTGACGCTGACAGCCTCGACCTCGTTGGGCTCGCCCAACAGAATGGTCTCGAAGTAGGTCATGCGCTTGCTGGGGAAGGTCGGGTTGCCGTGGCCGCCAGCCCATCCGTCCATCAGGGCGATCAGCGTGTCTGCACGTGCCAACTTGCGGTCGCCGAAGCCAAGCTCTTCGTAGTTCTTGGGAAAGAAGCATTCGCCGGGCCAATCCTTGCCTTGGTACCAGCCAACCGGTGGCGGCTCGCCACCCTTCTTCTTCTTCTTGGCGCACGCCGGTGCGGCCACCAGAGCGGAAACAGCGAATAGAATTGCGAAGTGACGCATTGGACAATCCCTCGGTGATGCGGTGTATAACTCCCGAGCATGTCTGATCAGCCCCAATGGAGCGCCGTCACCGACTGGGTAGACACCTGGGTTCTTCCTTATTTCGACCGTGAGGTGCTGTGGCCGGTGCTGATCGCGCTGCTGGGGCACGTCGTCGTGATTGTTGTGCCACTCATGCTCGCGGTCTACCGAGTTGGCAGCCTCACTGCGGTCGTCGGTGTCCTTTTCTCGCTGAGCCTGTCCGTCGCCTTCTGCTGGTTCGAGGTCCGGCACAAGGGCCGTCCTGGAAGCGTTGTGGTGGCCATCGCGCTGACCTGGGCCGCCAGCATCGGCTTGGCGGTCCTGTGTGAGCGAACTGGCCTGCTGTGAGCCAAGGA
>CAYYHT010000138.1:0-2063 GCA_964471355.1 uncultured Enterobacteriaceae bacterium | reverse complement strand
GGGGCGAGCTTCGTCTCGCCCATTTCGGCCATCTAGCTACATCAAGATCCCGTTGCCAAGGAGGGGCGAGCTTCGTCTCGCCCATTTCGGCCATCTAGCTACATCAAGATCCCGTTGACCGGCTTGGGAACGGGGTGCAGATCGTCGGTGTACTCGCCCAGCAGGTTGCGCAGGTTGTTCTCGATGGTGCGGCTCATCGCGAACAGCGGCAGGCCGTTGTAGAACATGGTGAACGGGTCTTCGAGCACGCGTCCGGCTTCATTGATTAGATTGAAGGACAAGCACACCAGGACGTTCATGGGCAGCGTCATCAGGCCCAGATCGACCACCATCGCGAACGGCAACAGGATGCTGTAGTAGCGAATGAGAATCTCGGCGATGAAGGCGTAGCCGCGGGGGATGGGCGTCTTTTTGATGCGCTCGCACCCACCCTGGATGTTCAACAGGTCGATCATCGTGCTGTCGAAAGACTGCAGTCGGAAGGCGTCGAGCTTGCCGGTATCGGCCAGCGAGACCAGCTCGCTATGCTGCATCTGGAGCAGTGCATGGGTGGGATTGGACTCGCGGCCCAGGGCAATCACCTCGTGCTCATCGAGGTACTCGAGGACTTCGCGGTCCACTAGTGGGTTCTGCTCGCGAAGCAGGCAGCGCAGCGTGTGCACATAGGCGATGTGGCGGCGCAGGATGCGGCGAACCGTGCCGTCGTCGTCGTACGGAATGTAGGTCGTGCACTGCGTGCCGAAGTGACGGCTGCTGTTGATGAGCCGACCCCACAGCTTGCGGCCTTCCCACCAGCGGTCGTACGCACTGTTGGTGCGGAAGCTGACGAAGATGCCGATGGCGCCGCCGACAACAGCCAGAGGCAACGATGCGATCGGATTGGCTGCCCATCCGAAGAGCCAGGCCGCGACGTAGGCCACCGAGGCGGTACCCACATAGAAGATGACATGGTTCTGCTGCCATCCCAGCAGGTTGAACACGTTGCCGCCGAGGGATTTGGTCATCATGAGCGGGAGCCTCCGGGTCGCCCTCGTCGCTAACAGATTCGGCGAAATAGGCTTCGTGCCACTCCGTAGCCCCTGCCAGGAGGTCCCCATGTTTTTCTTCGATACCATTGCCGTGCTGGGCGTATTCACCCTCATCGCGGCCACGGTCAGCTTTACCCTTGGTTCCACGGTCTACCTGATGAACAGCATGGTGAAGGGCTACTTCGCCTATCTGCAGAACGAGCTCGAACTGCGGCGCTTTGAGGCCGAGACCCGAACCGAACAGGCACGCCTGCAACACAGCATTCCCGTGTGGGTCGATCGGACCGATCCGATGGAGGTCGCCGCTTGGAACCGCGCAGTCGCCGAGACGTGGCGCATCTCAGCGTCATCGAGCATGCAGCGGCTGACGTCCTAGACCGATCGCCATTCCGTCCGAGCGATTGGTCGTTTTACGCGTAAAATGGGACCGCAGCCGCTTTCTGGAGCACCCATGCGCACCTTGCAGCGGCACCATCGATGACGTCGCTGCGGGAGACAGCACGACCTGGTACTTTGACGGCGACGGTGACGGGTATGGATCCAATGGAGTGAGCATCGCGGCGTGCGACCCTCCCGAGGGCTACGGCGCCGACGGCGGCGACTGCAACGACGGTGACTCGACCAGCCACCCTGCGGGCACCGAGCTGTGTGACGGGCGCGACAACGACTGCAATGGCACCATCGATGATGGCACCACCGACTCGGCGATGCGACCGCGGTGGCATGCACGGCGCCCGCATTGTTTGCGGCCAGCTCCGGCGACTGCGACGACACCAGCAATGCGGTGTGGCCCGGTGCGTCTGAGACCTGTGATTCCCTCGACAACGACTGCGACGGCCAGGTTGATGAGGGGGCCACGGACGCGTCGACTTGGTACGCCGATGCTGACGGAGACGGCCACGGCGGACCACTCGAGCTCATCGGATGCGCGGCTCCCGGTGGCTACTTGAGCACCAGCGACGACTGCAATGACACCGACCCGACGAGCTACCCGGGCGCCGACGAGCTGTGTGATAGCGCCGACAACGACTGCGA